>NZ_JBQHUB010000019.1:0-53482 GCF_052065415.1 Pseudoflavonifractor sp. HCP28S3_F10
GGGGGTTTGGGGAAAAAAAAAACACGGCACGACACCCAATATAGAAATATTTAATTTGCGGTTTTTTTTTTTAACCGCCGGAAAAAAAAAAAAACAAACCCCCCCGGCGGCGCGGGCGCCCGCCCCCCCCCCCCTTTTCCCAGTTTGGAGAAAAAATCAGCGGCAGGAAAGCCATCCCGTCTGGGAATTCAGGAACCGGACGTGGGCTTGGCCGCCTGCTGATGAAATGTGGTCCCTACTCACCACCACCCAACAGGTTCAACGAGAAGTAAGGCGGCGATGAGCGTCGGAAATCATGCTCGTCACCGCCTTGTTTCACAGTACAGGGAAATGCGGGTTATCCGCTGGAGAGTGAAAGACGGGGTCGTTGATTATTTCTATAGTACATTTTCACTGATACAAAGAACTTCATGCGAAGAGGCAGGGAATCCTTTCTGCCAATCAGAGCTGATTTTCTACATAAGACACAATAGTGATGTATACTGCTTCCTGCAATGCAAACGCCCCTTTTTCCGGCTGTTATTAGCAATTATCGCATATTATCTTTCAAATATCAACCGTTCGTGCCCGGGCAGGAAAAAGAAATGAGAGCATGCAAAAACACGCCATATCCAGCCGTTGAAGCTGAATATGGCGTATTTTTTCGTGACCGTGAACACCGCCGCTCCGCTTGAGGCTCGGTCAGAGTACGGATACGGGACAATACCAAGACTCCCGATTGTAGGGGATGAGTTCGTCGCTCATGCAGAGGATGAGCCCCGGCTGAACATCCAGTTTGAACTGCTGGAGGACACCGAAGTTTTTATCCGGCTTGGACGGCTCCTTGCTTTTCTTGATCTCGATGGGATACATCTTATCCCCCTCAACGATCAGCAGGTCGATCTCCTTCTTGTCTATGTCGCGGTAGTAGAACAGGTCAGCGGGCTTACCTGCGTTGTAGTAGCTCTTGACGATCTCCGAGACCACATAAGTCTCAAAGAACGCTCCGTCCATCGCACCGTTCTCCAGTGTTTCCGCAGTGGGCCAGCGGCAGAGATAGGCGGCAAGGCCGGTATCCATGAAATACACCTTGGGCGTCTTGACCAGCCGCTTGGTGATGTTGGAGTAGTAAGGCCGCAGGATGAAGATGATCCCTGAGCGCTCCAGGATGGACACCCAGGATTTTGCGGTGGGAGCGGACACGCCGATGGTACTGGCGATCTCGTCGTACTTCAGCTCCTGTCCGGTGCGCGCCGCCATATAGACGAGGAAATCATAGAACTCATTCAGCTTTCCCACCTGAGCCAGATCCTTGATATCCCGCTCAATGTAGGTGTTGATGTAGTCCATATAGAAGCGGTCACGGTCGAGGTCGGTGGTGCGCAGCTTTGGCATACCGCCCCGGAAGATGTCCTCATAGACCTCGTGGATATTTTTGCGCTTGCAGTGCTTCAAACGCTCTCGGATGGTTTTCAGGTCGGGGTGGAACAGGTCGGCAGGGCGCTCCTCGATCTCCGCCGTGGACAGGCTCGCCATATCGAAGATGGCGATGCGGCCAGCCAGAGACTCGGCAACATCCTGCATCATTTTGAACTTCTGTGAGCCGGTCAGCCAGAACATTCCGTTGTTGTCCTCACCATCCAGCGCCTTCTGATCAACGATCTTCTTCATCTCCAGCAGGATGGACGGGACCCGCTGGAACTCGTCAATGAGAAGCGGGTAGCCGTAGGTCTCAAAGAACAGCGCAGGATCGGTGGATGCCAGACGGCGGGCGTTTCCATCGTCCAGCGTGACGTAGCGGCGCTCCGGTTCACGGATGTGGTTGAGCATGGTGGATTTTCCCACCTGTCGCTGACCGCAGACCATGACCACCGGGTAGTACTGAGAAGCGTTGCGGATCTGCTCCTCCAAATGTCGCTTAATGTACAATCCAAACACCTCGTCTTGAGAAATCTAAAGTGTGACTTTATTTTACTCGAAGTTGTAATGAAAAGCAAGTGCCAAAAGCAATTTCCTATTTCATGATATCCAACTTATTGAAAAAAATACCGCAAAACCGATATAAGGACAACTGCTAAACCATGGCTGCTTTATTTCGGCATCGTCCAGTTGTTATCCGCCAGCTCACAGAAATACGCATAGGTCTTTGGCGTTCGCTCTCTCATCAAGGCAGCTTTTTCCTCATTGTCGCGGTTTTGCAGCCAATATGCAAAATAGTCCGCAAAGTATTCCCGGCAGTTGGTCAGGGAGTAGTCCCGCAGGAATATAGCAGCAGCCTGGGCCTCATCCGCGTAAAAGCTCCTGGTCTTGGAAGGGAATCCCACCGCGCCATCGAGGAAATGGCCGAATTCGTGCAATGTGGCTTTGGCATCAGAAACATATATCTTCTTGCCGCTGTAATCCGCCGCGCCGATACAGCTCATTTCAAACCGCTTGCTCAGATCGGCCAGATAGTCAAAATCCACGATGTAGACCCAGCCCATACGCTGAAACTCATAGAGGATCGGCTCCGGGACACGGCGCAGCTCCAGCAGATAGCTGTTCATATTCACACCCTCGCGGTTTTCAATGGGAAACTCGGTGAGCACCGGCGGCTCCTGGATCACAAAGTCCCGGGTCAGGACCGTCTGGAGCAGTGCGGCAGTCTCACCGCGGCTGACGATCTCGTATGATTCCGTCCCGTCGGGACACAGTCCAAGCTCTGCGCCAATTCGGAGACAGTTTTCATAGGGCGTAAGGATCTCGCCGCCCGGATAAAGGGTGTAGTCGTAAACGCTCAGCCCAATGACCGCAAACGCGCTCTGATAGAGCGCTCCCCGGCACATCCGGGTATCCGGCTCCGTGAGGGCTTCCACGGACAGCCATCCGCTGCGATAGCTCTCTGTCAGGCAGTTCTTCCCGAACTCGCCATCAAGGATCTCCAGCGCATCGGTCTTGTCATATGCTCTGCAAAGCATCACAGCCCATTGTCTGGCGGTGATGGGTGAATCAGGAGAATACCGCCCTTCGCCGGTGCCAACGGTGATCCCCCGGTCTGCAATGTACTCCACGCCTTCAAACCAGGGGGAATCCACCGGGACATCGGTGAAGCGGCTTCCCGCTTCAGAGGCGGCAAAAGCCGGTACTGTCAGCGTCAAAGTCAGCACCAGGGCCATCATAAGGACGCCTATTTTTTTGAAGTGTGAACGCATCAGGTTTTCATTCCTTTCCCAATCGTATCATGTAAGAAAAGGCGGGGCGGCAGAAATGCCGCCCCGCTTGTCCGTCACCACTTGGCGACGATCTTGCCGTAGATCTGTTTCTTTGCGTAGTCATAACGCTGGATCATGACCATGACCCGCTCTCCGATGGCAAATTCCGAGTCCTCATACTGGAAGGAATAGTTGCACATGACCACTACGCCGTCAGGGAGATTGCAGAAGACGCCGCCGGCATACTTGCCCGCGATAACGGCCTGACGCCGGGAGTCCTCCGGGTGGCGCATCTCAGCGCCGTCAAAGGGGTTGGGTTCCGTTTCCTTGACGGAAACCGTTAACATACCTCTACGCCGGTCATATTCCTTTACGATGCAGTCCAGTTCCTGTCCTCTCTGGTACTCCGTCCGCAGGTCGGGGATCGCCGCATAGCGCATCTCACGCTGGGTCAGGTCAATATCGTAGCCATAACACTCCACCAGGCAGCGGCGGGGGCCAATGGCCATCACATGGCACTGGATGCGGGTGCCTGGCCGGTTCAGGGAGGGCGAGGTGGAGAAATAGTAGCGCCGGGCAGCCATGGCCAGCCTGCGGGAGGCCAGCGCAAGGCCGGATTTGCGGTCTACATGGATAATGACGAAATCAACGATGGCGCCGCTCATGTTCCTGAGAACGAAGTCCGGCCGTTCCCCGCCTTTCATCCACATCTCCGAGGAGGGGATCAGGATACGGACACGGTAGGGGATCACAACGGCACAGTACATCAATTGGCGCACCATTTCACCGGTGCTTCGGTTTCGCATACTGACGGCCACCTTGTCAATGCCCACGATCTCTCCTGTGAGTACGCTGCGGCCGCGGTAAGAGGCGTAGATGGAGTTCCACTCCTTGCGCTGCTCCGGCGTCAGGTCACGGTCCAGCGTATGGAAATCCAGATCAAAGAACGCCTGCCGGTCATTGATGTTCTTCGCAGCGTCCTCTTGCGGTGTTGACCCGCCACCCTCAGCTGCTGCCCTGGGCTCTTCAGCCCGCCTTGCAGCTTTGGCCCTGACCGGGGTTTTCCTCGGCTTTTCATCGCCTGCCGCCGCGTCATCCACCGCATCCATCCCCAGCGGCTCAGGGGGCTGGGCCGGCAGCACGGCGGAACGGGGAGGAGGTTCCTGCGCCGGGAACTCCAGGTCCGGGCGTCCAAGGAAGGCGGCCTCTTCACCGCTCTTCTCCGGGAAGTCCCCATCGGGTCCTTCCGCTGTTTCCTCGCCGTAGGCTCCCGACCCTTCTTCGCCGTAGGGCTCCAGAGGCTCCTCTCCATCCATTGTCTCCCGCTCAATGGACAGGATCTCCGGGAAATCTCCAGGCGGCAGGATACCGGGCGGAAATCTGCCGATCCCGTCCGCCTCCGGCGAATCTGCGGGATCCATCGGCCAATCCTCCTCGTTGTCTCTCACCGCGATTGGAGCATCTGCGGGGGCAGTCTCCGCCTCCACGGCAGGGTTTTCCGCAGGGGCACTTGCTTCAGCGGTGTCCAGGACCTCCGCTACAGCATCAGCGCCGGGCAGGGGCTGGGGCTCCGGGACCTGGTCGCTTACAGGGGTCACTTTCTTCTTCGGCATAGTCTGATACCTCCTTGCTCATTCAGGTGTTTTCCCGCGAAAAAAAGCGGTGGGACCCGTCTTTTTGCCGCAGGGCGTAAAACTGTGTGTTGGGGACCGGCAGAGCCGGGGGAATGCTCTCTCCGGATAACAGGATGACGAGCCGCACTGTGGGGCCGAATGCGGGAGGAGCCCGTACATCAGCGCCCATGAAGCTGTCCGCGTGCAGCACGGCAAACAAGCTGACGCGTCTGCCGTCTACGGAGAATCGGAGCAGAACAGGCTCCTTTTCATCGGTCCAGTAGTCCAGCGGACGGGCATCGGATAACTCCAGCATGACGTCGATGGCCTCCAGAAGACGGGCGTTCGGACGTTTACCCGGCAGGAAGATCACATCTTCCTCCGCACGCAGGTCAATGTTTCCGTAGCGCAGCTGACGAAATAGCGTGTCCACAAACCCTGGCGGCGCCGTTTTCCCTTCCGGGAAGAACGCCCTTTCCAAAAGCGCCGTCAGCTGCCTTTTTCGCACGCAGCCGAGCCGTCCCAGGACGTCCAGCATGAATTTCTGCTGTTTGGAAATCAGCATATTGATCACCTCCTTGCCGGCGGAGCGCGCAGACTGTTGAGATAGGGGTCTACCATGAGGTCGCTCTCACCCTCGGCGATGCAGTTGAAGATGGTGGCCATGGTGTAGGCCGTGGAGTTCTTGACGTTCTGCTCCAGGTTGGCCGCCAGCTTACCTTCCGCCTCCCGCAGGATCATCCCATCCAGCAGGCGGAGCTTTGCCCGGACGCGGCATTTCGGCAGCGTCGCGTTGCCGATGCGAAAGCTATCCGAGTAGAAAAGCCGCTCAATGGCGTTTTCAAACACCCTGGCGGTCTCCGGCGAAAAACAATCAAGCTCACAGGCATCCAGGATGTCCATGAGCTCTTCTTCCTCGTCCGTCTGTCCGTCTGTCTGCGCGGTCACGCGCGGGACAGACTGACTGACTTCTTTCTGACTGAGATCGTTCTTTCTTTTTTCTTTCTTACTTGGCCGCAGATCCCGCGGTTCTGCAGCCGCCGGTTGCGCGGTTCTGCAGCCGCCTTCCCCGCCGTTCTGGAACCGCCAAATCGGCGGTTCTTGTGTTTCCTCCACGGCTTCAAGAACCTCCATATCGGCGGTTCTTGAACCGCCCTGGTCTTCCTCCTCGGAAATAAAGGGCGCGCATTGATAGTCCGGGTCGTCCCGGGGCTCTACCTTGGCGAGGTAGATCTGGTTGGCATCGCCCCGGCCGCACCTCTTTTCCCAGATCAGCTGCCGCTCCGCCAATAGGCGGAAAGCGGCTGTGACCCGCTTTTCGCAGATGCGCAGCTCCTTTGCCAGGGCCAGGCGCGGGAAGATCACAAACACCTCGCCGAAGTCATTGACCCAGCCCTTCCTGCGGGAGAGCTGAAAGCGGTTGAGCAAAAAGGTATAGGCCACCTTGGCGTCCAGGCTCATATCCGCATAGCGGGGATCGGAAAACAGCCATCGCGGCATCTGCATGTAATAGATGCTCTGGACATCCGACTGCTTCATCAGCAAGAAGCCGGGCCGGTCTTTCATCTTTGCTGCCCTCATGGGAAATACCTCCTTTTTATCATTCTCCACCGCCCTTATTTGGCTTGTTTCATGTGCGGTCATAAAAGCTGGCGGAAACAGCTCGTGCATTGCATCTTCTTCTCAGGATACAGGGCGAGCTGTGTCCCTGCGGTCGATGCGCTTTGCCTTCATCTTCCGTTTTCTAACGGGTTACTATCTATTTTCGGAAAAGTTTGTCGAAATATCTATATAATTTCCGATTTCGGTAAATTTGTTTGCATTTGGCACCGGGTTATACTATAATGGTCACAGATCAAGGTCAGGAGGGGTATGTATGGTCGAGCGCACGGAGTATCTAAAGAAGCTGACGCTCTGGAAGGACGAACAGGTGATCAAGGTCGTTACCGGTATTCGGCGCTGCGGTAAGTCCACGCTGCTGATGCAGTATCAGGCGTATTTGCGATCCGTCGGCATTGAGGAGCGGCAGATCGTTTCCTTGAATTTTGAAGAACTGGAAAACGAGGAGCTGTTGGATTATCAAAGGCTCTATCGGTATCTGTTGGAGTGGCTCTGCCCGGACAAGACCACCTATGTCTTTTTGGATGAGGTGCAGAAGGTACCTGCCTTTGAAAAGGTCGTGGACAGCCTTTACGTCAAAAAGAATGTGGATCTCTATATCACCGGGTCCAATGCTTTCATGCTCTCCGGAGAGCTGGCGACGCTGCTGTCGGGTCGCTATGTGGAGATCTCCATCCTCCCCCTTTCCTTCCGGGAATACTGCCAGCTGCAGGATGGCAGTGACAAGGACGCCCTGTTTGCCTCTTTTCTGCAGGACGGGGGATTTCCCTACATCGCCTCCATGGACCGCTCCAAGGAAAAGACCGATATGTACCTGGAGGGGATCTACAACACCATCATCGTCAAGGATATCGAAGACCGGCAGCGTAGACGGGAATCGGACCCCAACAAACGAAAGGTGACAGACATCGCGCTTTTGAAGGCCATTGCAAAGTTCCTGGCCGGGAGCGTGGGAAGTCCGATCTCCTACAAGAGCATCGCGGACTATATCACCTCCTCCGGCCGAAAGGTATCGCAGAACACGGTTGCAGACTATATCGAGGTTTTGACGGAGGCCTTCGTCTTTTACCCCGCTGAGAGATTCGACATTGCCGGTAAGCAGCTCATGAAAATGAAACAGAAACTCTATATCGTGGATCTGGGCATCCGGCGGCATCTGCTGGCAAGGCGGGACTACGACCTCGGTTTCTCCCTGGAAAACGTGGTGTATCTGGAATTGCTGCGGCGGGGCTTTACGGTGAATGTGGGCAAGGTCGGTAATACGGAGGTTGATTTCGTGGCAAAGAAGGATGACCGCTATCAGTATTTTCAGGTCACCGCGACACTTCTGGACCCCACCACCTTCGAGCGTGAGATCACGCCGCTGAAGAATATCCGGGACAATTACCCCAAGACGATCCTGACGTTGGATCGCATGACTCTGGGGAACTATGACGGGATCGAAGTATGCAATGCTGTGGACTGGTTGCTGAATGCATGACCTATCCCCGCTCTTTCAAAAGAGGCACAGGTATCGCCTGTGCCTCTTACGTTTTCCCATTGCCGGCTTCATCGTTGTCTCCAAGCACAGCTTCCAGCGGTGTTTCCACCATGCCAAGTTCCACTCCGTCTGCAAGAAGCTCATAATCGTACTCCATTTCCGTCTTGCCTGCGCTCTGCCCCGCCGGACTTGGAGGTGGCGCCTTTGGCGCTGCGGCAGGCGGCGGAACCGGCGCCATGTCAGGGGCGGGACTTTCCCGCGCGGGAATGGCCTTTTCGGGGCGGTCAGGGCCCTTTTGTGCTTTCTGCGCAGTCTCCAGATCCCTGCGCCACTGAGGGATATACTCCCTGACCGGCGTGAACCGCAGCTTTTGGAATGCCGCGAACTCGTCAGGAATGATCTTGTAGAGCAGCATGGGCTTTTGTCCCCGCAGCAAGACGAGGCATTGGCGGTTGTCCATGCGCATGACCTCGTCCGACTGCATCAAGGCACGCTGGGTATTACTCCTGGTCTGAGAATATGGCCGCGTGGAGTTGTAGACCGGAGAGAACAGCGGCATGAGGGGGAATTGGTTATTGTTGACGCGGATCGTGATGGAGCCGCATTTATCGGAGATGTACTCTGCCGTCATCTGGTCGTTGCAGCCCAGGCAGATCTGCACATCGCAGTTTCCGATCAGCTCCTCCCACTCTTTTCGCTCATAGCGGTCTGAGAGTTGGGAGATGGACTGTACGATCAGCTGGCAGAAAATGCCGCGGCTCCGGCACACACTGAGGGTTTTCTTAAAATCCACCAGTTTGCCGATATTGCAGAACTCCTCCAGGCAGACATTGACCGTCACCGGCAGCCGCCCGCTCTTTCCCTCCCGCCTGGCATAATTCATGAGGCGGGAGAACATCTGGGAAAAGAACAGGGAGCTTAAAAACTCCAGGCTGCTGTCCTGATCGGAGATGGCGCAGAAGTAAGCGCAGGGTTTCCTGCCGGGGAGCGTCAGGTCGATCTCATTGTAGGCGGTGATCTTATCCACCAGGGGATTCTGGAACACAGCCAGCCGGTTGCCCAGGCCAATGGCGATATTGCCCCAGATCTGACGGTTGGCCAGCTTGAAGATGCCGTAGGGAGCTTTTGCCGGGTGGTCTCTGGGCAGGCCGTTCATGATCTCCTCCAGGCTCTGAAAGCTCTCAGAGGACAGTAAGCGGTAGATAGCGCCAAGGCTGCGCTCCTGGATCGGCAGCAGCTTGCCGTCCGGTCCCCTGAGCCGGCTGACATAGTGGATCAAAGCCACCAGCAGGTTCAATTCGGCCTTACTCCAGAAATCCTGCCGGTCCTCGCTGTTGGAGGTGTTGTTGATGATGACCTCCGCGATGGACTGCACCAGATTGGGGTCGCTGTCCACATCGGCAAGGCAGTTCCACGCGTCCGAATTTTCCATATCCAGCAGGTTGAAAAGCCTCACCTCATAACCCGCATCCCGGAGAAAGCCAGACATGGTCTCATAGAACTCTCCCTTGGGGTCCACCAGGATCAGGCTGTCCTTCCGTTTGGCACACTGCATGATCATGGGTTTTACATACCCGCGGCTCTTTCCGGAGCCGGTGCTTCCGTACACGATCGTGTGCTCCGTAAGACCGCTGTTTTTCTTCAGCGCCACATAGTCGGCATACTTGTCGTCATCATCCGGGTCATCCTTCTGTTTGCCGAGAATCGTGCCGTCCAGTTTATCCAGCGGCCCGGCATCCACGATGCGCTCCATTTCCTTTCGCTCCATGAATCCGCTGGTGCCGTGGGTGCCGTCCGGGAGAATATCAAAGCCACGTTTGTCCCGGACGAATTTGTAGCCCGAGAGCTTTGTATAGCCTTTCTTAGTGATCAGGCAGATGAGCAGTACGAAGACCGCTGTGGCGCCCAGGCCAAAAGGGGTAAAGGGAGCAAGCCAGTTCTTGAACGGATTGAACACCCAGATGCTCTCCACAGTTTCACCTGAGAGATGAAAGACGGACTCCCTTCCAAGCCGAAGGGAGTTGAGGAACATTCCATAGACGTACCATGCGGCCAGGGCCAGAGGGATATAGAGTGGCAGCTTCTCCTTGTGCCGGGTGTACCAGCGCCCGAACTTTTTGATGGCGCGGTCTTCAAGTTTTTCGATGAGCTTGGATAAGCGGGGCATCGATGACCCCTCCTTTCGCAGTCAGAAACTGCTGGTGGGAGGGAGCATACAGCGGCGCGTCGGCTCCGAAGAACTCCCTCAGCGCCGAATTGGTCAACCGAAAGACGCGTGCCTTCCCGGTATCCCGGTAGCGGGCATAAAGAACAGCCTCAGCCTGCCCGGCCAAGGCTGCGAGAACAACAGGATAACACCCCCTCTCATATGCAGTTTGAATGGCGGCGTCGATCCGCCGCAGGTCCATGTCCGCGGCCAGAAGAAAGGGCGCGCCCTCATAAAAGGCGTCGCACCCCGGGAAGTCCTCCGGCGGTGGGACGAATTTCGATTGTACGGCAAGGCGCGTCAAACGCCTTCGGTAGTCAGGTCTTGCCATGATGGCAAGCTGCAGGGCGCCGGTAGTGTCACAGGTGACGAGATGGGCGTCCATACGCAGCCGTTGGTACGCCTCACCGTAGCCGATCAGGCGGTCGCCGGGGCTGTCCTCTCTGTGCTCCAGCTCAGAAAGGATCTCAGCGTAGCTTTCGCCGGCAAAGAGAAACGCCTGGCGTCCTGCTTGCATCCGGGCAGTGTTCCGGGAAAAAGCAGCCAGTTCGTCCGCAAAGAGCAATTTGCCGTTGTCGGAACGAATGTGATGGATCGCGTAGACACTTCCCTCCATGCTGGCCACAGCTGCGATACGGGTATTGGCCCAGGGATTGGCTCCGCGGCCGCGGGTGTTGGACGGAAGAAAGATCCCGGGTCCTTGCCCCAGGGCATCAATGCCCGTTGTGAACACATCGGCGCCGGAGCGATAAAAGGTGAGCAGCAGGCTTGCGATATTGAGTCGCCTTTGAATGTCGGCGTCCCGGTATGACCGCTGGATGTAAGGGAGAATGTCACTCACAAAGGCATCGTCGAGCAGCTTATTTCCTTTTCCCGTGAGGATATAGGCGCCGCTCCCGCCGTGCTTCTTGATAAGACCTGCACCGACAAGGTTCTGAAGTTCCGTCTGAGAAAAGATTTCCGTCAAGGCTGCCGGCGCGATAAAGCGGCACCATCGAAGAAGCCGCAGGACGTCTACATCTCGAACGCTCAGCAGAATACCACATCACTCCTTTCCCGGTTCCTGCGAAACGCCGAAACCGCCCTTGCACCGTTTCCGGCGCAAGTACGATTTCGGCGTTTCCCACCGGGCTTTTTTCACTGAAAACTGATAGCCCCCCGTAGATGTCAGATTTTCCTTTTTTCTGATGCCGTCGGCAGTGTGGAAAAATCCCTGCGCTTTCTGGGTTTTACGGGTTCCAAAGGGCATCTGTTTTTTCGCAATTTCCAGCCCGGTCCAAATGAAGGCCAAAACGCACTTTATCTGATGGCGTCGAGCCTTCCGTAAATGCTCACCGTGGCGTAATCCCCAGAGTGCAGGGCAAAGAAATCCGAGGCGTCCTGAAGGTCCAGAAGGGTCATGTGGCAGACGTTCTCTGTACTGCGGGTAGAAAGCAGCGTCACGGCGAGGGTGTACTGGTCATCATCGGGGATCGCTCTGCCCTTGAGAGCGTTGCACACGGCTTTCCATCCCTTGTTGTCCTGGTCGAATACCTTTCGCCCGCCCACATCACTGTGTTCGTCAATCACGAGTAAAGCCCGGTCCCGGAAATAGGGGATCTCGTTGCCCCGCCGCTCAAAGTCATCCAGCAGCCGCCCAATGGTATCCGACAGCCACGCAGGGGTCTGGTAACGGCAATGAGGCAGAAGAGTGTTGAGCTGTATGTGCAGCCACCGGTATCCCAGTTTCTCCGCATAACCGGTGACCTCCTGGAATGGGGCGGAGCGCTTACGGTATCCGCCCGCGCCGGGACTGTACTTTTCGCAAAGCACCCTCAGTTCCAGCACAGACTTCTCAAACTCACCCACTGTCTTTTCCAGCGTCTGCTGCAGCTTCACCGGACTCATAGTGCCGCCGTCTGCCAGAGCCACCAGCCCGCCGGTGGCGTTGAATGCGTCGCCCACCAGGGTCTGGATCCGGGTCATATCCTTTTTCAGGTCCGTCATGATTGCTCCTCCAGTATTCTCCTGTGAAGGTCCGTGGGTGAGGTGGTAATGGCATCATACTCCCGCTGAGAGGCGTGGAACGCGATCGGCACATGGTTATAGCCAATGCACAGAAGCCCCTCGCCCCGCCGGAAGCGGGTGATCTGGCGTACCTCATCCTCCGAGAGATTGAGAACATCCTGAATGAGCCGTGCCTCCTGCTCCTCCATCTGCATGATGAGCTTGATGCGGCTGGAGTCGAGGATACCCTTGCCGTATTTGCCGCCCTCCAAGCCAAACAGGTCCTGCATTCCCTGTGTGGAAGTCACCGCAATGCCTCCCAGGCCGCGTATGGTTTTCACCATCTCCAGCACAAACCCCGCTGCCAGCGGATTGGAGCTGGCGCCCACCAGGGACCATAACTCGTCGGCGATAAGCGCCGAGAGAGACGATCCCGCACCGAGTATGAGGTCGGTCGCAAAATCGGTGGCCCAGAAGATGCCGGGCAGCGTCATATCCTCTGGCATTCCGGAGGTGTCCAGAACGATAAATTTGTTATTCGTGTCTACATTGGTCTGGCCGCCCATGGAGGCTGCGGAGCCGGTGACAAACCGGGTCAGCACCACGGAGAGGTGCTTCGTTTCCGGTTTCGCGCAGAGGGTTTCGTACCAGTCCGGGATCGTGGGCATTTCCTTCAGCTCCCCGCCCTCATCATAGAGAGAGGCGTTGTCAAAGGTAATGCCGAACCGCTGATAGCACTCCACCAGAGAGGCGTCCAGATAGTTCTTGTCCTCGTCGCTGAGATCCTTTTTCAGAAGAGAATAGAAGATGATGAGCCGGGAGATCTTGTCGGCCAGTACGGAGTCGTCACGGGCCGTCAAGCTGCGCAGGCCGGAATAGGCGTCCAGAGAAGTGCGCCGGATGGCCATGATGTTGATACAGTCCTTGGAGGACGGGGCCAGACGGATAAACTGTCCGCCGATCTGTTCGCAGAGGGGGCGGAACTCGTGGCCTTTCTTGGGAACGATGTAAATGACCTGCCGCCCCTGCTGCCGCAGACGGCCACCCAGGGAGAGCAGCGTAAAGGTCTTGCCCGCGCCGGAGGAGCCGCCGATCCACCAGTTTCCGTTGGTGTACTTGTAGTCATCATAGGGGTCCAGGAACACCGGCGTCTTGTTATACATATTGAGTCCGAGAAACACGCCGTTTTTATCGCTGAGTTCATAAGAGGCAAAGGGGAATGAAGCGGCCACGCCGGAGGTCAACGCGTTTCGACGGGATTTGCGCTCCACATCCGGGTCAAGAGCCAGAACAGGCAGCGTAGAGAGGAACGCCTGCTCCTGTTTATAATCGCAGCGCCGGGCGATCATATCCACCGAAACGCACAGGGTCTCCACTGCCGTCACACGCTGCTCCAGGGTCTCGGGGTCTTCCGCCGTGACCTCAATGAGCGTGTGCATGTAGTAGAAGTCCTCGCCCTGACGGTTCATAACGTCCTTCAGATAAAGGCCGGAGGCGATGGCGCTGTCCAGCTCCTCGTAGTCCTGACGGGTGTCGCCCACATCCCGCATCCGGGAGCGGTTGATCATGGTGGTCTGTGCGATCTTGGAGAGGGTCTTATCCTTGGGCTGCCGCTTGATGATGAAATTCAGGCTGACGCCCTCGCCGGCCTCTACCAGCGGCGAGAGCCAGCCGTTGCCGACAGTAGTGGAATAGCCGTAGCCAGTCACATAGAGATAGGCATGAAAAATGCCGTCCACTACAATGTAGTCACGGCTTTTGGTATCCACCGCGGTGGGGGACAAAATATCCAGAATGGTGGTGGAGCCAGCTTCCAGCTCAGTGAGGTCCGGCTTTTCCTCGCCGAACAGCAGCTTTTTTAAGAGAGGCTGCTTTTCCGGCATATCCCCCTCGCCCTTTTTGGGGGGAGCTTCTTTCTTGGCCGGCGAACGCTTGGCCGGCGGCGCCTTGGTCTTTTTGTCCTTACTCATTGGCTGTCCTCCGTTTCATACAGGCCATGCACAGCCGTTGTCATATCAAATACCCCAGGAGGGAGCTTGACCCGCCGGCTGGTCTTTTTGTTGATGATCTCATATAACAGCTCCAGCACCATATTGTCAGCATAGCGCGGCTCCAGCACCTCCAGGCCACAGACATCCAGATAGCGCCGGGCCGTATCAGCCTCCTCATTCAGCCGATCCGCGATGGCGCGGACGGTGTTGCGTTTGGCCTTCATCTGAGGCTCATACTGAAAGGCCAGGAAAAAGCGGCGTGTGATGGCTGAACTGGAACCCAGCCAGCCCACCTCCGCAATGTTGTCCTCGATCATCTCCCGGCACTTTTCGTTCTCCTCCGCCTCGGCATAAGACCGCATCCGGGCAACATAGTCCGCCATATCCGCTTTTTGTGTGCGGACCATGATCTGCAGCGTATTGGGTGCGATTTTCAGATAAGACGCGAAGGATATGATGATATTCTCTTGGTCAGCCGGTGACTTCAGGTAGAAGTTGACCGGCAGCACCTCGCAGACTTTGATGAAGCGGTTGTCCTTCGTCACCACCACACCGCCAATAATGTTTTTAATGGGCAGCCACGCCTGGATGCTGTCGCGGTACGCACCGCCAACACCGCCGGCATTCCTGACTGCGCCGCCAAAAATCAGTTCCTTGAGATTCAATTCTTAGCCTCCCCTCGATAAAGCATCAACCGCCGCCGTTTCCGCCACCGCCACCAGCTGGAGAGCCAGCGGGTCAGACTGTCGTCGCTGATCCCTACAAGGCCAAAGCCGCCCAGCGGCACTACAATGACCATCGTGGTGATGATCTTGGGTGTGAGAGCCAACGGCAGAAATGCGATACAGGCAAACAGTGCCGGCAGCGTAAGCAGCACCGTTTCAATGGCGTTGCGGATCTCAAACAGGCCAAAAAGGCGGCCCGCATCGGTGAAATTCACCGGGATATGATAGACGTCATAGTTCATAATCGGATTCCTCCACGGTGTCAAACAAGCTGTTCTCGTGGCGGGATAGATCATCACAAAGAGCCATGGCACTCGCTTGCCGCTGTTCGGCGATTGTATGGAACGCGTGAAGGAGCTTCCTCTTGGGGCCCGGTGCCAGTTCCTCGCCGCTCAGCTCGATCTCGCTAATGCGCTGGGGTGAGAGGCCGCATATGCGGCTCAGGTCCGGATTTGAGATTCCGTATTTGTGGCGCAGCAATCGCATTTTTCGTACTTGCACGCAGCAATCCTCCTTTCAGTCTTCTTCAAAGTAGTCGATATAAGGCAGCTTGCACCAGCCTTCCCAGCCGCGCCCTTCCACCTCCGTTTTCACAACGCCCTTTTTCGTTCCCATAGCCTCGACAACATAGCCGCCGCCGATATAGACGCCGATATGGCCCTCTTTCCAGACGGCCAGCCCCACGATCTCCGGCATGGTGTCCATATCGCCGTAATCCACGCCGGCTACCCCGGCGTTCTTTGCGGCCTGGTACATCTGATTGGCGCCGTAGTCGGGCATCCCATTGGTGGCATAGCGGATACTCATACTGGATGTATCAAGCCAGCCGTAGCCCTTGATCAGCCCCACGCAGTCTGTGGTTCGGCGGCCAAGCCAATGCTCCTCAATAAAATCTTTGTAATTGCCCACGCCATCGGGATATTGCTCCAGTTTGTATTCAAACAGGGACTGTGTCAGGATATTTCCGTAAGTGCCCCAGACGTAGCCCCAGTTGTTTTCCCAGGCCTGGATGGCATAGGCGGCAAGGTCCAGATTGTTTTTGGTGTCCGGGCTGACAAACCCGGAGATGTCGATCTCATTATCGTAGCCGGAGCCGTATTCGACGCCGCCGGAATAGGAACTGTCTCCGCTGTAATCCGGACGGTACGCCTCAAACTGGTCGGCATATTTCGTCAGCGCGTTGCTCTCCAGGAGCGTTTCATACAACGCGCCTGCCCAAGTCCTGGCGTCATCATCAAAGCCCAACTGATCCATCAGCTTGTCCGGCTCCAGTTTCTTGACGCTCACCTTCAGGGTGGTCACAATAGGGCCTTCGCCTCCAGATGACAACAGCGAGGGCGTGTAGCTCAAGCGCGATACACTGAAGGAACGAATATCCTCTGCGCTCATGTCATCGAGGTCTTGCTGATGGGCCACAGAGTTGATGGCAATGAACCAGAGAAGGTCCTCCTCATCGAAAGAGCTCTCCACCTCGATCCTGTCGATGACCGTACCATCTTCCTCGTAGTCAGCCACGATGCTGGTGACGATGGAATCGATCTGACTTTTCTCGAAATCCTCCAGGCTCATGTAGGCCCCACCAACAGTCATAGCCTGCTGCGTCATATTGGCGATCACGTCCGTTCCAGAACTGCCGTAGCCGAAAAACATATTGGGCAGAGCCGTAAAAATGAGCATTGGGATCAGCAGTATGGCGATCAGGACACCCAAAGCCGCTTTGACAAGTAAGGGCAGTGTTTCTCGGGCTGCAGCAGCGGCGGCGCCCTTGAGCCCCGCCGCCAACGCTGCTTTAACAATGTTGTAGACT
The DNA here is from genome assembly GCF_052065415.1 of Pseudoflavonifractor sp. HCP28S3_F10. Classification (NCBI taxonomy): domain Bacteria; kingdom Bacillati; phylum Bacillota; class Clostridia; order Eubacteriales; family Oscillospiraceae; genus Pseudoflavonifractor; species Pseudoflavonifractor sp. HCP28S3_F10. Next base: position 16,599 of record NZ_JBQHUB010000019.1, read on the forward strand.
ACTTTTGCAAGGCGGGCAAGGTCAGCCGCCGTCTGGGCTGCTGAACGGGAATGATCGTTACTTGCCATCCTTTGCGCCCCCGTTTCTCGGTCTGCGGTCATTTCTCCGGGTACCGGAACGCCCCTTTAACTGCTGTACCGTGGCGGAAGAAGCAGCCTTTTTCCCGCCGGACGCACCTGTGCCGGTCGTAGTGGACTTGGAGCCAGCTGCCTGATTCCGGGATGTCTGCCGTGCCTGTCCACCCTTATCCGTAAGCGAGGCCATTCCTGCCATGCCGGTCCGGGTTGCCGGGCTTGCCGCCCTGGGTGCGGCCCTGGTACCACTCACCGGACGTTCCTGCCGTGCCGTAGGTGTATGGCCCTCTGTATAAGAACCACTACCCGTCTGCCGGCCATTCCTGCCGTGCCGTTCACCGCCGGAGGTCTGCCGCACCTCACCGGCAGGCACAGCTGCGCCGGGGGTTGGCCTGGCAGGGGCCGTCTTGGCGCCCGTAGTGGTGATGGAAGCTGCGCTCTGCCCAGAAGGTGCCGCTGCTACCGCACCGCTTCGTGCGGGCGGCGCATCTGGGCGGCTCGTATAACGCGTCACGCCGGGAGCACCCGCAGCCGCACTTTTTCCCTGCGCTGCCGGAGACTGACGACGCTCCGTATGTTTTGACTGGTCTGCTGTGCCCGGGCCGCTGCGCGCTTGGCCGGGCTGACCCACGGAAATGCTGTTTTGCTCAGACGCCGTTACACGGCTGTCCACGCGGCCCCCGCTTACCCGCTGCGTGGTCACAGATGTAAACCGGGAGGACTGAGCAGGTGCTGTTCCTGCCATGCCATCACCAGAAACCGCACCTGTGCGAATACCGGTGACACCGGACTTCGGCGAACCCGTTCCTGCCACGCCGGCGCGCATACCTGCTGCGGCGTCCGGAGCGCGCTCAACATCCGGTGTCCGGCCTGTTCCTGCCGCAGCGGTACGGGACTGCACCCATGTTGCTCCAGTCCCAGCTCCGGGAGTCTTGCTGCCTGCCGCTCCGCCTTGGGCACCGCTCACGAACGAAGCACCCCTGCGGGAACCGGCAGCCACGGAGGAGCGACGGGTCGTACTATTTCTGAATGCGGAGCTGACCGTCGATTGACCGGTCACACCGCTTGTGGTCTGCTGCCGGGCATCTGTCTGCTGCCCGCCAAACTGCACTGTTGCGCCGCCCTGAGTCTGAGAGGATTGGGCGGTACTGGTTTGAGCGGTGTTCGTCTGCTGATTGTTCTGAGCCGCCCCCGCAGGCCGGGACGCCGTTCCCGCGGTGCCGCTGAAATGCGCGCCTCCGGCCGCAGGACCGGTCCTGGGACCGGTGGGACCTCCGCCGCGCGGTGCCGCCTGACCGCCCCGTCCTTTGCTGCCGCCAATGGATTTTCCTGCCGACTTGACGATCTGCTGTGCCATCGTGCGGACGACTGCATAGGTCAGCATTCCGGGCAGGCCATGTCCGCCGAGCCTGTCTCCCGTGATAGCAGGATTTAGGCCGATACGGGTAATAATGGCGTCGGCCTTCTTTGCCACTTTCACAATGGCCATGATCAGCACCATCCACGGCAGAACATCAAGGCCGCTGGGAACGGTGGACACTACGGAGAGCAGCATTTTGAAAAATATCACATTGGTAACCATGAGCAGGCACATGCTGCCGAACATCCGGCACCAGCCTGTAAAAATCTCTGAAGTGTTCTTACTGCCGCCCATGGAAAAGGCCAGCGGCGCTGTAATCGTCAGCATGGCGAGAATCACATACCGCTCCGCGATCTCTAAAATCAGCCCAAAGACCTTGAACATGATAATGATGTCGAAAATGATTACCAACAGCCATGCGGCGGTCAGCGCGCCAAAGACACTTTCATCCACCAGCGCCACATTGACCGCGTCCGGGATCTCCAGCAGGTCAATAATGTTTGACGTGAGATTCAATCCTATCTCGCATATCTGCGGGCTGGCGAGCAGCAAAAACGCAAAGACGAAGGTCCTTGCAAACAGGATTTTAGGGTCTTCTCCCTCAAAGCCAAGGCCCGACGCCATGCTTTTGAGCGCCTGGAATACCAGGTTGCCGATCAGCAGCGCCCAGCCCACGGCCAGAAGGATCTGCATAATGTCGCCGATGACGGGGACATGGGTTTTCAAGTAAGCAAAATCCAGGCTCATAATATCCAGCAGAGCTGAGGAGAAGTATTGCCAGCACTCCAGTGTCAGGCTATACGCCCATTCCATAAACCCCTGAAAGATCAGCTCAAGCAAACGCGGACACCTCCTCTCCGCCAGAGCTGTCTTTCATCACGGAGTCAGCGTGGCCAGGCCGCTGAACAGCGGAGCGACATATGCGATAAAGGCGCCGATGCCGTTGATGATGGCCCAGGCGATCCAGATTCGCTTCAGCCAGTCCCAGGCCTGATCCACTTTGTGCTGGTTGTTGGAGAGTTTGGCTCCGATGACCGCTACGGCGGACATGAGGCCGGCGAGTACCGTGCTGATTCCCACGATCTTCGTGTAGACGTCCACAATGATCCGATTCGCCACCGTCCACATGTCATCCACGGCAAAGGCAGGAACCGTCAATACGGTTAGGGTGAGAACAACAAGCATGACCTGAACATACATCCGGGGCATATGGGAGCCAAGCCGCTCCCAAAACTGTTTCTTTTTCATAAGGCAATTCCTCCTTGGGCACGAAAAAAGAACGGCTGTACCGTTCATTTTTCTGCTCATGGAGGGCAAGCCCATCTCAAAGCATAAGCGTACAGCCGCTCCATATCCATTTTGTTGTACGCTGAAAAGGGTGTGAGCTGCCCTAATAGGGCAGCTCACAGCTGAAGGTTTAATAACCTGTCTTAGGCAGGGTGGGGGTATTGCCGAGCTTACGGATAATTGTCACCCAGTTGGCCTGAGCGGTCTGCCAGGTACCCTGGTATTTGCCGCCCACATCGGCACGGTTGACCATCTGATAGCCGTTGACGGCGGTGCCGTTCACCATCACACTCAAGGTAGGGCCGGTCACAGACTGGAAGCCAACCGGCACGGTGCCGAAGTCAAAGTAGATGTCCGTCACCACCTCGCCTGCCTGCATGGGGATGGCGTTGAGTGCAAAGGAGTAGTTGTTGCTGGTCAGCAGGTTGGATGCCAGCACCTGGTAGTTGGCGGAATAGTTGGTCTTATACAGAATCCGATAGTTGAGACGGGCGCTGTAAGTGCCTGTGGTAAGGACGGTGGCCCGGGCCACATCGGTGGGGATCCGGTCATGCCAGAAGAAGTTTTCCAGAGGCACATTGGAGGTATTGGCAACCGTGATATTATAGCGCATCTGGCTGCCGGCCAGCACCTCAGCATTGCCCCGCTTGGTAATGGAAACGCCCAGGGAGGCAGGCTTATCGTAGGCGGACAGCTTGATGATCTGCCCGGCATACTCCAGCGTCACATCATGAACGGTGGAATCCACCTGCCAGTACGCGGGTGCTGTGACCTCCCGGATCTGATAGCGGGTCAGGGGCAGGGGCTTACTGGCAGCGACGCCCCGAGCGTCTGTGGTGATGTAGTCTACCACCTTGCCGGACCGGGCGTTGATGATCTCATAGACGGCGCCCTGCAGCGGCGTACCAGGCGCCGTTCCGGTGACCGTGTTGTACTCTGCAGCATACTTGTAAATCTGGATCTGGCCGGTCACAGCAGTATTTTCCCATACGATCTCCACGGTCTTGCCGGGCTTCACATTGACGGTCTTATACTCCTTGTCCAGAATATAGCCGTCCGCAGCCTCCAGCTCCCGCAGATAAAAACGGCCGCTGAGTCCGCCGGGAATATCGTCGATGTAGATGTATCCCTCATCGTCCGTGGTGTATTCCCCGATGGGCTTTTTATTGCTGTCATACAGGACGAACTTGACACCGTAGATGCCCTCCTCAGTCCGGCTGTCGATCTTGTGGATGATAATGCCGCTGAGCTTTCGGTTGGTCACAGTGATTGGCGGACAGACGCCGTCTTTTACGGTGAAGTAATGCGGTGTGCTGTCCAGTCTGAACTCTTTGTTGGCCACCACCTCGACTGCGTAATAGCTGCCATCTTCCAAGGTGACGAATACTCTGCCGTTGGAGTCGGTAGTCACGGTGTCCACCAGAGCGTCATCGCCAACCCTGCGGATCTCAAAAGTGGTATTGGGGATTCGCTCATCACGGTCTGCCTCATTGACTTTGATGATCTCCGCTCCGCCCACAGGCTGGTTGTAGAAATAGAGGCTCTGCATGTCCTCCGGGTTTACGACAACAGTCTGCGTCCGGGTATTCTCGTCAATGGTGTACCCCGGGATACTGGATACCTCGGTGACGACCAGCGTACCTGTGACACCTTTGAGAATGATCTGTCCGTTCTCATCCGTGTAATAGAGGCCGTTGCTGCTGATCTTCCCATCTTCGTCGGGTACGAACTCACCCGTCGCGGTGGTGATCTTGAAGGTCACGCCCTCAAGCGGTGTTTTCCGGTCCTGAGAACTGAGCTTGTTGATGATCAAAGCACCCTGGCGCTTGTTCCAGAAGGTCAGATTCTGTACCTCGCCGGCCTTGATCAGAATGTCCTGGGGCGTGCCGTCCAGTACGAACCCGTCCACTGTTTTGATTTCACGGGCGATGACGGTGGTGCCGGGTTCCAATCCGGTGAGGACGATCTCGCCCGCCTTGTCGGTATAATAGACGCCGTCATCCGGTCCCACAGCGGCGCCGCTGCCATCTGTCACCTTGAAACAGACCCCGGCCAGCGGTTCATTCTCGGTCCCTGAGATATACTTATGGATGATGAGGGTAGAGCTGGGCTCGTTGTCGAAGGTCAGGCTGTTGGGGACCCCGCTTTTCACCACAATGGTTTGGGGCATCGTATCCTTGATGTACCCGGTCGGGGCCTTGTCCTCCGACACGATGACGGTGGAATTGGGCTGGAGCCCGGTGACGGTCACAGTGCCGTCAGACCCGGTGATATAGTGGCCGTTGTTGGGGCCAATCGGCGTCCCGGTGCTGTCATTCACGATAAATTCCGCATTGGCGAGCAATTTTTTCGTGACGGCGTCCCGCTTCAAAATGGTAAGGTTGCAGAGGGGCTTGTCATAAAAGACAAGCTGGGAAGCCTCACCTGCCTGAACGGTGATGGTCTGGGGGGTGCTGTCCAGTGCGTAGCCCTCCGGAGCCCGGATTTCCTTTGCCACGACGGTGGTGCCGGCAGGCAGCTTGGGGAGCTGGATGGAGCCGGATTTATCCGTGGTGAACTCACCGTTGGAAGTACCGATGAAGGTTCCCTTATCGTCGGTCACCAGGAAAGTGGCGCCCTCCAACGGCGTTTTATTGGCGTCATCCGCCAGCTTTTTGATCAAAACGGAGCCGTAGGGCAGGTTCCCGAACCGCAGCGTCACAACGTCCTGTTCCTTGCCGGTCAGCAGGGCTGTCTGCGGCGCTGTGTCAATGGAGTAATAGGGACTTGACTTGGTCTCCTCGACGACATAGGTGCCAGCTTTGCAGCCGGTGATCACGATGGTTCCATTTTCTGATGTGGTGTAGGTGCCGATCACCGTGCCGCCGGTGCCGGAGGTGCCGCCCAGGTATCGCACGGTGAATTCGGCGCCCTGGAGCGCGGCCCCCGTCTTTTCGTCGTACTTGAAAATGACCAATGCGCTGAGAGGACGGTTCTCCCAGATCTTGACCGCGTTTTCATTGCCGGCGAGGTAGAACTCCTGGGTCGGCTCATCCGCAGGTGCGAAGCCCACTGCCGGAGCTTCCTCCGTCACCTTGTACCAGCCACGGTCGAGCGCGTCGCCCGTCAGAATGATCTCGCCGTTTTCATCGGTATAGTATGTGCCGAGGTCGTTCAGCTCACCGGTGGTGGTATTGTCGGATGCCCACCAGATACGGAATTTGGTGTTGGGAATAGGGTCCTTGGTGATCTCACATCGCTTGATGATTTTCAACGAAGGCTTGACCGCGTTGAAGAACGTCACGGTCCTGGTCTCACCGGGACCCAGTGCGATCTCCTGGGGGATGTCACAGAGGATCACATCGGAGGGCACATTGATTTCCGTGATTTTATAGCTGCCCACGGGGATAGAATCCAGGAAGATGCGGCCCTTGCTGTCCGTGGTGGCCGTTGTGCTGTAGCTGCCGTCGATCTGCTCGATTTTGTAGGTCACATGAGCGATGGGGTCTCCATTGGCGATATTTTTCTTGAGGATCTCCAAGCCAGGCTTCTGATAGTTGGTAAAACTGGCCTCCACTGTTCCGGCTCCGGCCAGCAGAGCGATGTCCTGATGGGTGCCGGTCTTGATGTAAGGCTCCTCGACCGACTGCTCGGTGATCCGGTAGACGCCCGGCTGGAGGTCCTGGAGGACCTTCTCTCCATCTACGGTAACGGTGGTGGAGTAGTTGCCGGTCAGGGATTCCACCAGGAAGGTGGCCTTGACCTTCGCATAGGTCTGCGCGTCGGATTTCGTGATTTTCAGGCTGGGCAGTGCATGATTCTCTGCTGTTACAGTGTACTGCTTATCTCCATCCGTAGTGTCTACATATACACTGATGGGCGTGTGGTCACAGCAGAACCCGTCGGGGGCGTCCGTTTCCACGAAGCTCCACAGGCCTTTGGTGACATCGTTGACCTCAATGATGCCCTGGCTGTTCGTCACATCACTGCCGACGATCTGACCGTCACGGTAAATCAGGAACCTGGCCCCCGCAAGGCCGCGGGTAGTACCAGCCTCAACCTTTTTCAATGTAATATCAGCATCGCCGGCAGGGGGCTCTTCAGGAGTACCTGCCTCAGCCGGAGTTACCACCAGTTTACGGGGAGCGTAGTAGTTGAAGAAAGACTGCCGGCCCTGCACGCTGGATCTGGCATAGACCGCCCACTTCGCACTGTCATCTTCCACAACAGTGGCCACTTTGCCCTGGGCGGCGTATTCTTCGATCTGCTTCTGGAATGCGGCATCTTCATTCGCCTTCTGGCCCAGCATCCAGTCGATATAACCGAGGTAGGTCTCATAGGTGTCGGCGTTCGCGAAGCCGCCGGCGTCAATGTCGCCATCACCGCCACCTTTGTAAGTCTGATTGTCCCAGATGTACGTCTGGAGCGCCATGAAGAGACTGCCCGGGATCTCACCCTTGTAGTCTACAATGTAGGTCATCATCCACTTGGCATTCTCCAGCTGCTGGGCGTCCAGCTCACCGAGGCCGCTCAGTGCAAGGGCGTTTTTCAGCACTTCATCCGCGTCCGCGCCGGTGGCAGAGGTATAGGTATAGCTGTTGAGGAACGACTCTGTCCCCCAGCGATACCCATAGCCGCGGTCGCAGCAATAGAGCATTTTCCCGGCTGCCATGGGAGGCCGGTAGCTGTACGGGGTCCCATCTGTCAGCAGGCGGGTGGTCCAGTAATTACTGTTGGTGGTCGCTTTGATACCAGTTCCTGTACTGGTTGCGGCGAACGCTGTTGTAGGAAGCAGCGTCAGGACCGTCACCAGCACCAGAAGAACTGATAACAAACGATTCTTGATGTGTTTCATGTCAACACTCCTTTCCGGTCATAACAAAGAGACAGCTTGAGCGAATCAAGCTGTCTCCTTCAAAAATATGGGGTTCCGTTTTCAGGGGCAGGTCTGTCTGCCCCCAGGATCTTATGCCGCCGGCGCATCCACGCTTGTCACAGTGTAGCCGCTGCGGAGGAAAAGCTGCACACAGTACCAGCACTCAAGGCCGTTGCTGTCTACGCCCTTTGCGATGCCGACGCCAATGCTGCCGTACCGGCTGTCCGTCATGTTCTTCGCGTGGCTCGCGGAGTTAGACCATAGCTCCACGACCGTTTCAGCCAGTCCCTGGTTCTGCTGCTTGAGATACAGCAGAGGGATCTGATGGATATTCTCGGCCACATACGGGCAGTCAGTCACCGTTGTATAGTTCCTGCCGTCAGGCCTTGTATGGGAATATACACCGGCTGCCGCCATCTCCTCCGCGCGGACCTGCGCAGCCTCCATCAGCTTCTCATTGCCCGTGAGGGAGGAGGCCCCCTTTTCTTTGCGAAGCGCATTGGTCAGGTCAACGATTTCCTGCTTCACCGCATCCATGTCGATGTCCGCTTCCTCTGCCGGCCGCTCCTCCTTGGGGGAGGATTCTTCAAGCGCCGGGCCAACACCGGTGTAGGGATTTTGACTCTCCACCTGAACGGTACCCGTCTTGGTATTCCAAAAGACATTAAAGCCTACCGCTTCACCGATGTCCCTGAGCTTGCAGTAATTATTCCCGTTGATGTTATAGGCTTCGATCTCTACCTCCTTCCCATCGACAAAAATCCTGTGGTTGCTCTGTTCCGCCGTGAGTCCTGCTGCGTAGGCTGCGGTGCCTCCGAACAGGATCATTCCTACAAGGATACCGGCGATAAAGTACAAACTGCGTTTCATGGTATCACGCTCCCTTCCTATACAGCGTGGTCGTCACGCTTGCCGTCATGCGGCGGCTGTCTTCATCAAAGGTACACTGCTCAAATTCATAGATGCCCAGCCGCTCCAGTTCGTTTGCCATTTCCACAGGAAGGTCAACGGTAATGTCCATGCGGATCTTAACACTGTCATCCTTTTTCCTGCGGTCGAATTGCTGTATCATTGCTGAAACCTTCCTTTCCATTCGATTTTCCCGTTGGGGTATTTTGAGCATAATACAGGAAAGCGAACGCTGTCAAAGGATTATTTGAATTCCCTACGGCGCCAAAAGTTTTGCCGCCTTTAATTCTGCCAAAACCGTTGCGCCGCAATGGATTCAAGGATTGACTTCCACGGCCTGGACACAAACTCTTTTGCTGGGCTGATTGGCAAGGCAGGTAGTCAATGTGATCCTGTTATCGGCAGTTGCCTGCAGATAGGACCAGTCTGTATTGGAGATGGTGCCGACAAACGAAACGTGGTATGTTCTGGTGCCGTAGATTGTGGTATAGGTGATGGTATCGCCGATCTCCAGGTCCTTGATGGAGCCGATCACATATTTTGCGCCCCGGTTGTGGCCGCAGACGCCCACATTTCCATCCCAGGCAGAGGTGGAGCTGTAATGGCCAAGGCCCTTTGCCATGCTGGCGGTCGTTTCGCCCTCCCAGACTTTCATGGAAATATCCAGAGTCGGGATTTTCACGGTCCCGATACTGCCGTCCTTGCGTTCCATGCCATCGGCGCTGGTGTACGCAGGTGTCTGATACTGAATGCCGCCGGACACGACCGGCAGGGAAGGTACATACAGTCCATCGCCAACAAGGCCATATCCGCCTTGCACCGAGGTGCTGACACTTGCCTGCAGACTAGGGAGCAGGATCTTCTCCATCACGCCTGTCTGCGTCGTGCTCATGGTGCCATAAGGAAGCTCGGGCACCTGATAGTCCACCAGGTTCTTGCCGCCGTAATTGTACTGGGAGCCATGCACCTCTTCATAGGAGGTAGACGGACAATACTCCGGGGTCCCGTCAGTCTCAAAGCTATAATCCGCCGCGCTGGCACTAACAGAAAGCGAAAGCAAGGAGACCGCCGTCAATGCCATGCACAAAAAGCAACGCATTCGCTTCATTCTTTTTCATCCTCCTCATATTCAGCATCTTCCGGCTGGACAGAATCTGAGCGAAGCTGGTTGACCTCCCTGCGGGAACGCAGGAGGAGTGCCGCCAGGATAGCGACGGCCAGTAGGGCACCTCCGCCCAACACAAAAGGCCAGCCTGCCATAACGGTTCTCATCACACCGCCGGCATCGTTACCAGCAGCAGCCTCCTCACCCAGATAGAGCACCTGGTAGGTGATACTCTCCAGACCTTCCCGGGAGATCTCACCCACATACTCAGCAGTGGTGACATAACCGTCCGCTGCCTTGTAATAGGCTTTTCCGGTATAAGTCGCAACCGCCTGGAAAGACGAAGGTGCAAGCACCTCGCCCACAAGGTCGGTGCCGGTGACCTGCCAATCCACATTTGCCAGGTTCAGCGTGACGCCGTTTTTAACCGCGGTGGCCGGAACATAGGACATGTCGTTCCGATCAAGCTGGCCGATGGTCTTCGTCTCCGATACTGTGTAGCTTTTTGTAGAATAACCGGTCGCCTCTGTATGGAGGTTGGTGTGATCCAGGGCCAGGGTCCCGGAATACTTGCCGTCCGCATACTCCATGGTAGGAGCCAGCTGTTCCAGAATCATTGCGAGATCGTCTTTCGCGGTTTCTACGGTTACAGTTTCCGTGTGGTATTTGCTGTCATCGGCGAAGTTCTCGACTTTTGTGATGTCCGCAAAGCTATAAAGGCACCCCTCCAACTCAAAGGGCTCCTCAATCAGCTCCTGGGGGTCGGTGCCAGGAGCGACGGTAAAGGTCTTGATAACCTGCTGACTCCCGTTGAGGTTCTGCACGACAGTATCCGTCGGCACCTCCAGGGCGAAGGCATTGACCGAAAGGGCCAGTGCCAGCGCCAAACACATCATCACTTTTTTCATTTTACCTGTGTCCTCCATTTCCATAAAAATCCCGCGCAGGCAAAGGCCAGCGCGGCTGCCAGGTTGATGCACAGAATTTGTTTCATCCGGTTTCCTCCTTGATTTTGAATTCTACTGCATACTCCGGGTGTTCCCGGAGGTCTGCCAGTATTCTGATGGACTGCTCCAGCGCCTGCATGGTGTCACGCTTCTGCCGTTTAATAAAGGCGTGAAGGAGCATAACTTCCCCGCTGTCCTGAATCGTAAAAATCACACGCACAAGCACTTTTCCTTTTTCACGCAGTTCATACATGCTGCGATAGCGTTCAATGGAAAAGTGCTTGTAGTGTGGTTCTTTCAATCCAGAGCGGGGGACCTGCGGGAGTTTGACAATATGGAGAAGCAACTTCTCCCGCAGCTTGGGGTCAAGGCTGTCAATAAAGGCCGGGACGGGGGGCATCTGACCCGGTGGCTGATAGGTTTTAACACCTCTCATGAGTTCACCTCCTAACCGCATTCGCAAAGTCTCTTCAGGTTTTGCAGAAAGCCATCGGCAAAGACCTCTGTCAGTTCGGGATTACCGCTGATCCACCAGATGGGGTCAGGCAGCTGACGCCCGATCCCATCGTACTGAAGGCATATCAGCAAGAACCTCTTTTTGACCGTTGCGCCTTCCGCAGCTTCGAGCAGGCGATGCAAAACAGTTGTGACATCTTCATAGTCCTGGTAGAAGTCACACATATCGTCAAATAGCAGTCCTGCATACACGCAGCAAAGCACCGCCATTGACTCCCAATCCGGCTTTCCACGCTCTTGAAGCAGCCCCATCCGCCGCAGCCGCTCTGCCGCACCATCATCAAATGGACTGCTGGGGCGCCGGGTATCAATCATCCTTTCCATGGGAACACCTCCTTGAAAATGGGCAAAATAAAATGCCTGACGCCTGTGAAAGGCGCCAAGCATTCTATACCGTATGGGGTTTTATTCCGCATCTTCATGATGCTATTTGCAGCAGCTTAACAGACACGCTCCCGCAAGAATTCCAGAAACAGTTCCTCAAGCTCTTTTTCAGACCCCAGCTTATCCAAATATGGGGCAAACTTTTTACGATCAAATGTGATTTTCCTGGGAGGGGCCTTCCTGTGTTGTTCCGCCGCTGCCCGTGCCTCACGCCACGAAGCGTAAATCTTCTGCCTCTGTGCAGATGGGGGAGGGCAGTCATGAACAATTCGCTGCATCGTAGCTTTATTTAGTGCGTAACCCTCAATGGTACACATCTCCACGAATGCCTGCTGTGAATCAGCATCATAATCTGCAATCATTTCGGCACAGCTGAGAGATAGTTTACGAGGACTGCCCTCCAGAATATCAGCCAGCTGGGGGATCAATTCGGCAAGCTTGATTGCTTTCCGAATCTCATACTCCGTAACACCAAAGAACTCTGCAACAATCTCTCTGGTCAGGAACTTCTGGCGATTTTCGCCAGAAGTCGCCATGTCCGTTCTTGCTCCCTGCCGCTTCTTTGCATCCAGCATTGCCTTGTATGCCTTTCCGCGTTCTATGATTGTGAGATCCTGCCGCCGAAGCAAATTGGTCGCTGTTGCAATAATAATGGCCCTTGCGTCGTCTGCATTGACAATTTCAGCCGAAATGGTAGTATTCCCAGTCAATCGCCACGCCGCTGTACGGTTATGACCGGCAAGTATCTCATACGAATCGCTGCCGGCAATACGGCGGACAATGATGCGCTCAAGCAATCCTTCCTCGGCAAGTTGCTTGGAAAAAGCCACCAATTTATCTTTTGGATAGGGGTGAAAACCGATGTCAGCTGTGAAGAAAGGCCGCAGTTTGTCTACCGGTAAATCACGAATCATTGGAGAGGATGCCGGTACAGGCTCGAACAGCTTCTCATAAACCTCGTTTCCAACTTGTAATTCCGACGCCTGCTGGGTTGCTGCCATGCGGCGTTTAAGCATAGCGTTCATATCCGGTTTAGGCAAGACGCAGCACCTCCTGGGCGAGGCTCCGATACGAATCGGCGGCAGCATTGCTCGGTGCGTAGTCGAAGATGCTCTTGCCAGCGGCAGGACATTCGGCCACCTTGATGGAATACTCAATCGGACGCTCAAATACATGGAAGTCGTCTCCGTAAACGGCTCCCACACTCTCACGAACGCTGCGGCACAACTGCGGCCGAGATTGATACATGGTCAGGAGGATGCCGGCAATTCGGAGCTTGGAATTGAATTTCTGCTGTACTGCTTTGACCATCTCCAGTACATCAGGGATACCTTCACTGGCCAGAAAATGAGATTGGACCGGGATAATACAGTAATCTGACGCAGAAAGCGCGTTGACAGTCAAAAGTTCATGTTTCAACCCGCAATCAATTATGATATAATCATACTGTCCTTTTAGTGGCTCAAGCACAGTATTCATTACTTCTTCGCTGGAACGTTCTGCTTCTCCTACGGCGTTATACTGGGAAAGCTGCATCACCTGAAGTCGCGCTGCAGCATCAGCAAGGCGCTTATTGGCGGCGATCAGATCCATACCGCACTCAGTGTGCAATACTGCCCGCTGAAGATGAACGGAAAAATCTTCCGGATAGTCGATGGCCGCCAGCACAAGGTTTGCCAATGTTCGCTTTTGTTCAGCAGGCGTGAAACCCAACGCGGCAGTGAGGTTGCCTTGGGGATCGTTGTCGATCAAAAGGACTTTTTTTCCGGCTGCGTGCAAAGCCGCCCCCAGATTCAGTGCCGTGGTTGTTTTGCCGACGCCGCCTTTGGAATTTGTAACAGCGATGATCTTGTTTTCACTCATAACTGGCCCTCCTCAATAGATCAATATGTTTTTCAGACTTTCTTTGAATACGGTGGAAGTCCGGGCCTGCGATGAAGTCTAACAGACTGCTTTTGGGAATGTAATGTATTCCGGATATTTGAAAACCTTTCAATCCAGATTCTTTACGCCAGCGATAAACTGTTTTCTTCTGATAGCCCAGCAATTCTACAACATCCTGAACACACAGGACATCCGGGAAGTTGATCCACTCCGCTTGCGCCAGCCTACGCATTCTGGCACCTACTGATCGCTTGTATACTCGAAAGCCTCCATATGTCTGAACCTTGTGTAGTCTGTATTTCTCCGGGTTTTTCTCCCGCTCACGCATGAAATTCACAACGTCTTCGCGTGCAATTAAATACCGTTTCGTTTGTCTATGTGTATCTATGGCCGGAATAAGCCCGCTTTTAATCAGCCTTAGAGCGGTTGCCTTGCTGATATGGCAAGCCTTGTAAAACTGTTCTTTGCTGAGATATGCCGATTGCTTCGATGACACTGTTTTCATCATCAGACCCTCACGCGCAATCGCCTGCTGGCATAGTCCTCACTCAATATGTAGTCAATGATGGAGGATTTGAATATCCAGTAGTTGGGCTTGATGAACGTATGCTTGACCTTGTTTTCCTGAACAAGGCGTCTGGCGAAACAATCGCCAATGCCACCCAGCATCTTTCTAAAAGTAAAAAGGTCAACTACATCTGGGTATCTAGCGAATTTTCTTTCGTAGTATTTTCGAGTTTTGTTCACGATGGAACCTCCTGTAAACTGTTGAAGTCTTGTCATTGGCAGGAGGCTCTATACCATGTAGTTCTGTCCAAAATTTTCAAGTTCTCTCTGGCCTGGGGCGTTGTCGTTTTTTGCTGTGAGTTCTGGCTAAGGTTCTCCCCTGAACCATCTAAAAAGCGAAAATTGGAATAATTTAACAATGCTTGCCGTTTGGGCAAAAATCCAGCAGTCATGCGGGTTTGCGGGTACGGACGACTGCGGTGGAGTGCGGTGGAAAGTGTCATTAGAGCGACTCAAAATCAGTTGTCCTTTGGGCGTGCGGGTTCAAGTCCCGCCACCGGCACCACGTCGGAGCAAGCTTTATATCGCTTGCTCCGACTTTTTTACAAAAGTCAGAGCGCGCTCATGCCGCTGCTCCTCCTTTCCAAATTGCAACCGCTCCGCTGGGTTGCAATTTGGTTTCGGGTGCTCCACTGGAAACGACAGCATCTATACCGTTTCGATGTTACAGCTCAGAAATTCCCACCACCGTTCCGTTTCCGCCTTGCGGCGAAAACTGCACTCTGGTGGGAATTTCTTCGCTTTCGGCCCGGATTCGCTTCGCTGGATTCCGGGCCGAGAAAGACGGGGATACGAGTTATAGCCCGCATCTTTTTTGTCAACACTAGACAGCTCGTCGCAAGCGTCATATCGCTTGCGACGAGTTTTTTATGCTTCGCATTAAAAACTCATCTCGCGCTCATTCTGCTGCTCCTCGCTTCCGAACCGAACCCGCTACGCTGGGCTTCGGTTCGGTTTTGGGTACAGACCTGAAAGTCTGTGCCTCAAAAGTGTTCGCTCTTTCCAGCTCATTGCAAGCGTCATATCGCTTGCGACGAGTTTTTTATGCTTCGCATTAAAAACTCATCTCGCGCTCATTCTGCTGCTCCTCGCTTCCGAACCGAACCCGCTGCGCTGGGCTTCGGTTCGGTTTTGGGTACAGACCTGAAAGTCTGTGCCTCGAAAGTGTTCGCCGTATAAAAAAGCGGCGGCTCCAAACGGAGGCCGCCGCCGTGAATGTGAGGATCCGCTTTGGATCACTTGTCCCCGGAGAGGGGCAGATACGGGGTGATGGCCCCGGCGAAGGCCGACAGGGGCATCGTCTGCAAAACCACCCGGCCCGGGCCTGTCACCACGGTATTAAACAGGCCCTCGCCGCCGAACAGCACGTTTTTTACGCCCTTCACGCTCTGAATGTCGATGGAGCAGGTTGGGTCCACCATGGCCAGGTTTCCGGTATCCACCACGATCTTCTGGTCTGCCGAAAGCTGGTACTCGACCGCATAGCCGTCGATCTCCAGGAAGGCAGTTCCATGGCCGGAGAGCTTCTGCATGATGAAGCCCTCTCCGCCGAAGAACCCGGCTCCCAGCTTCTTCTGGAAAAACACGGAGAGCTCCACGCCCTCCGTGGCCGCCAGGAAGGCACTCTTCTGGGCGATCACCGGCCGGTCCGGGGTGATCTCCACCGCCCGGACGCTGCCGGGAAAACTGGAGGCGAAGGCGATCATACCGGGACCGCCTTTTGCGGTATAGCGGTTCTGAAAAATGGACTCGCCGGAGAACATCCGGCCGAAAGCCCTGCCCAGGCCGCCCGCCGTGGTGGCCATCTCCATATTGGGGCTCATCCAGGCCATGGAACCCTTCTCTGTGATCATGGTCTCGCCGCTGTTCAGCGTGCAGATCACCACCGGTGTCATGTCCCCCTTGATCTGGTATTCCATATTTCATCTCTCCCTTCCGTTTGGGCCGACAGACCTGTTTTACAATATCCCTATAGGCGCCGCAGGATGCATCTCCTGCGGCAGTCTTTTTTGACCGTCTCCTCCGCGGGACGCAGGGCTTCCCACGTTCCACGGTGCTGCGGCGGGTATCACGCCTGGGGCGGTGCGTCGTGGGTATAGGTCAGGATCCGGATCTGATCGCCCACGTCGCGGGTGACGATATCCTGCATCTTTTTGGCGAAGGGGCAGGGATAACCAATGGGGGTACCCTTCTGGATGCAGGAGGCGAAGGCGATGGTGTCCGCGCCGCGCTTGATCAGAGTTCTGGCCCGGAGCACAGCCTTCTTCCCCGGGCAGCCGCCGCAGTTGCAGAAGCCGATGATCTCGATGGGCTCCTCCTCCGGCACCTGGCTGAAAACCCCCTTCCGCTCCCGTACCGAAATGAAATCCGTCGTACCGGGACAGTAATCCTCGGTCTGCATGCAGCGAATGATTCCTACTTTCATTTTCTTCACCTTTTCTGTCTGGTTTTGTTGATGTACTGTGTGCCGCCGGCAGCGGCCGGAATATCCGCAGGTCCCCGGTCAGCCCTCTCCCTCCGGAACATAGCCGGTGAGGGCCTCCGAGATAAAATGCTCGCCGTAGAGCATATCATAGACCAGCGCGCGGTAGATGGACACGGTCTCTTCGCTCTCCTCTGTGGGAGCGTCATGGGCCTGCCCGGCCCCATCCACGAAAAGCCGTTCCCGGTAGAGCTTCACATCCTCTCCGGCCCGCTCCACCCAGGTGAACCACAGGGGCTTCCACAGTCCGGCCCAGTCCAGCAGGCGTTCCGCCATGTGGGTGACGCTGACCTCGGCGTCCACCTCAAGCTCCGCGCCGTAATTGTTCCACACCAGGAAATCGGTCTGGTGCATTTTCCGCAGCTCCTCCGCGTCCCAGTCCCCGGTATCGGAAGAGCTGGCATAGCCCAGGCGGGAGTAGACCGTATCCCCGGCGTCCAGGCAGAGCCCGGGCATATGGTCCCCGAAAAACACCAGGAGCACCGGCTCTCCACAGTCCGCAAAATAGTCTGTCAGACGGCCCAGCGCCGCGTCGGCGTCATGGATGCCGTGGATCAGGGCGTCCAGCACCCCCAGATCCTCCCCCTCCAGGGCATCGCAGGTATAATCCACACCGGAGGGCCCGGTGAACTTGTCCCCATAGTAGGGCTGGTGGTTCTCCATGGACAGCCCGTAGAGGAAGATGGGCTCCTCTCCCTTATCCTTGAAGCGGGCGATAAGCTCCTCGGCCAGGGTCATATCGGACAGGTAGCCCCCGCTGTACTCCGGCTCCACCGTAAAGTCTTTTCCGTACACCGTCTCGTCAAAGCCGATGGCGGGCATGGTGAAGGCCCGGCCGTACAGGCTGTCATTGTAAGAGTGGACCAGCACCGAACGGTAGCCCTGCCCCTCCAGGGTCTTTACCAGGGAGGGCATCCGGCTGTAAGCCGACTGGTCGGCCAGACTGGTCAGGCTCTCCGACGCGCCGGGGAAGGCCGATGGAATGCCGGTGAAAAGCTCCATCTCCACGTTCCCGGTGCCCCCGGCATAGGCCGACGACAGGAATCGTCCCCCGGCACACTCCTCCGTCAGACGGCGGAAATTGGGGATGGGGTCCTCGTGGAAGGTCACGCCGGGCAGCCGGGTCACGTCAAAAAAGCTCTCCGAGGCAATGAGGACGATGTTGGGCCGTTCCCCGCCGGCGGCCTGTCCGGCCGCGGCCTCCTCCAGCTCCCGGAGGATGCGGTTCATGTTGTTCTCGCTGTAGGCGTCGGGCTCCTCCATGGCGCTCTCCCGCAGGGCGCTGAACATGCCCGCCAGCAGGCCCAGCCGCTCATTCCGGCTCCCCTGGCTCTCGTTTTCCTTTCCCTCCAGCAGCGCGGAGGAGGCCGGGAGCCACGCTGTGTTGCACAGCAGGGACACCGAGAGCCCGCAGGCCAGCAGCCTCCGGGGCCAGGTCTCCCGCCGCTCTCCCCTGGACCAAAGGAAGCTGACCAGCAGCAGCCCTCCCGCCAGCCAGAGTCCCTGCCAGGTGGCAGCGCCCAGATCCATACCCGGCCGCAAAAATCCGGCGATCTCTCCCGCACGCCCCGCCATGGCCAGGTCGCTGGCCAGGATGGGCACGCCGTTCACCGCCTCCTTGAGATGGTTGGCCGCCGCGAAAAGCACCGTGGGGACCGTGATGGCCAGCGCCGCCGCAAAAAAACGGCCCGTCAGGGCCAGGACCGCCGACTGCGCGAAGAAAAGCAGCCCATAGGTCAGAAACAGGGCCCCGGTGTGGCTGTCCATCCACTCCAGCGCCTCCGCCCCGCTCTGCTGCGTGATGAGCTGACACAGCCACACCACAAACAGCGGCGCGGCGCAGATCAGGGTGTTCCGCACCCAGGGCAGCCGCCTCCACCTTCCCCGCCAAAGGGTTTGCATTCGTTCTATCGTCACTGGGAATCCTCCCATCCCGGTCGTAATTCGACTTTTTTATTGTATGGCCGGAGAGGGGGAATTGTCAACCTTCTTCGCAGTCCGGTTATTTCCGGCTGCGGAACATCCGGTTCAGGGGTTGTAAAATTGCAGATTTTGTACTATTATGTAGGGTACGATTTTCTGTTATAAATAGGTGGGGCCTCTTTGCCCCGCCGCGATACCACAAGGAGACCTGGTATATGAGCCTTCGCATCGGCATTGATATCGGCTCCACCACCGTCAAGGTGGTGGTGCTGGACGAGCAGAACAAGCTGCTGTTCCGCTCCTACGAGCGGCATTATTCCAAGACCCGGGAGCGGGCCTGCGAGACCCTCCACTCCATCGAGGACCGCTTCCGCGGCCAGAACGTGAAAATGGTCATCACCGGCTCAGCCGGACTGGGCGTGGCCAAGGCCGCCGGGGTAGACTTCGTGCAGGAGGTCTACGCCACCGCCGCCGCCGTGCGGGAGTACTACCCCGACACCGACGCCGTCATCGAGCTGGGCGGCGAGGACGCCAAGATCATCTTCTTCGGCGGCGCCCTGGAGGAGCGGATGAACGGCTCCTGCGCCGGCGGCACCGGCGCCTTCATCGACCAGATGGCCACCCTGATGAACGTCACGGTCAACGAGCTGGACAATCTCTCCCTCAAGCATGAGAAGATCTACCCCATCGCCTCCCGCTGCGGCGTGTTCGCCAAGAGCGACATCCAGCCCATCCTGAACCAGGGCGGCCGGAAGGAGGATGTGGCGGCCTCCATCTTCCAGGCCGTGGTGGACCAGACCGTGGCCGGCCTGACCCAGGGCCGGGAGCTCAAGGGCAAGATCGTGTTCCTGGGCGGCCCCCTCCACTTCCTCATGGGCCTGCGGGAGCGCTTTGTGGAGACCCTGAAGCTGGACGAAGAACACGCCGTGTTCCCCCAGGACGGCGACTGCTTCGCCGGCATCGGCGCCGCCCTGTGCGCCGCCGACTATCAGGAGCGCTCCTTTGAGGACTGCCTGAAGCTGCTGGAGGACAGCGTGGACGTAAAGACCGCGGTGGACACCATGCCCGCCCTGTTCGCAAGCCAGGAGGAGTATGACGCCTTCCTGGCCCGGCACAACGCCAACCATCCCCCCCAGGTGGACGCCGCGTCCTACTCCGGCCCGGCCTGGTTGGGCATTGACGCCGGCTCCACCACCACCAAGATGGCCCTCATCACCGCCGACGGCGGCCTGCTCTATACTTACTATCACTCCAATATGGGCAACCCCGTGGCCATCGTGCTGGAGCAGCTCAGGGAGATCTACAGGCTCTGCGGCGACCGCATTCAGATCAAAGGCGCCGCCGTTACCGGCTACGGCGAGGACCTCATTAAAAACGCCTTCTCCTGTGACCTGGGTCTGGTGGAGACCGTGGCCCACTACAACGCCGCCGCCCACTTCAACCCCGATGTGGACTTCATCATCGACATCGGCGGCCAGGACATGAAGTGCTTCAAGATCCGCAACGGCGCGGTGGACTCCATCATGCTCAACGAGGCCTGCTCCTCCGGCTGCGGCTCTTTCATCGAGACCTTTGCCAAGGCCCTGGGGTACGACATTGCCTCCTTCTCCAGGCTGGGACTCTTCTCCCCCCACCCTGTGAACCTGGGCTCCCGGTGCACGGTGTTCATGAACTCCAGCGTCAAGCAGGCCCAGAAGGACGGCGCCAGCGTGGAGGATATCTCCGCCGGCCTCTCCATCTCCATCGTGAAGAACGCGGTGTACAAGGTCATCCGGGCCGCCAGCGCCGACGACCTGGGCCGCCACATCGTGGTCCAGGGCGGCACCTTCCTCAACGACGCGGTGCTCCGGGCCTTCGAGCAGGAGCTGGGCCGGAATGTGACCCGGCCTACCATCGCCGGGCTCATGGGCGCCTTCGGCGCGGCCCTGGCCGCCCGGGACCTGGGGCTGGAGCATTCCGCCCTGCTGGACGCGGCGGCGCTGGAGACCTTCACCCACTCGGCCAGGCCGGCTACCTGCGGCCTGTGCACCAACCACTGCTCCCTCACCGTCAACCAGTTCGACGGCGGGCGGAAATTCATCTCGGGCAACCGCTGCTCCCGCCCTCTGGGCAAGGAGCGGGCCGAGCTCCCCGACCTGATGAAGTTCAAGTACAACAAGCTGCGCTCCATGCACGGCGAGGGGGAGGGCGACGGCTCCCGGGGCCGCATCGGCATCCCCTTCGGCCTGAACATGTATGAGAACCTGCCCTTCTGGTTCACCTTCTTCACCAGGCTCAACTTCGAGGTGGTGCTCTCCCCCGAGTCCTCCCGCAAGCTCTACCTGAAGGGCCAGCGCACCATCCCGTCAGACACGGTGTGCTACCCCGCCAAGCTCCTCCACGGCCATGTGGAGGCCCTGGTGGAGGAGGGGGTGGACGCCATCTGGTATCCCTGCATGTCCTACAACAACGACGAGGGCATCGGCGACAACCACTACAACTGCCCGGTGGTGGCCTACTACCCCGAGCTGCTGGCCGCCAACGTGCCCTCTCTGAAAAAGACCCGCTTCCTGGATCCCTATGTGGGGCTGTGGCGGCACAGGGACTTTGCCAAACGCATCTGTGCCCTGATGGAACAGGAATTTGATATTCCCAAACGGGAGACCCGCCAGGCCGTGGACGCGGCCTACCGGGCCTATGAGTCCTATGTGAACACGGTACGGGAGACCGGGCAGGAATACATCCGGTATGCCCGGGCCCACGACATGCCCATCATCGTCATGTGCGGCCGCCCCTATCACATCGACCCGGAGATCAACCACGGCATCAACGACCTGGTGACCTCCTTTGGTTTCGTGCTGGTCACCGAGGACGCCCTCTCCGATCTGGAGGGCTACGCCCCCCGGCACGTACTCAACCAGTGGACCTTCCAGAGCCGGATGTACAACGCCGCCCGCTACGTCTGCACCCAGGAGGACATGCAGGCCATCCAGCTGGTGTCCTTCGGCTGCGGCACCGACGCCATCACCACCGACGAGATGCGGGACATCCTGGAGGAGGGCGGCAAGCTCTACACCCAGCTCAAGATCGACGATATCAGCAATCTGGGCGCGGTGAAGATCCGGGTCCGCTCCCTGATGGCCGCCATCGAGGCCCGCAAAAAGCGGAACTGATCCCATTTCCGTACCGCAATCGAAAGGAACCTGAAACAATGGCTGAACTCGTTTATGACAAGACCGGCCGTCTCCTCTTCACCGAGGAGATGAAGAAGGAGTACACCCTTCTCATGCCCCAGATGCTGCCCGTCCACTTCGGCATGATGGCCCGGCTGCTGGAAAAAGAGGGCTTCAAGGTGGAGACCCTCAATACCAGCGGCAAGAGCATCGTGGACGCGGGGCAGAAATATGTTCACAACGACACCTGCTACCCCGCCCTTCTGGTCATCGGCCAGCTCATCGATGCCATCCAGAGCGGGAAGTACGATCCCCACAAGGTGGGATTACTCATCACCCAGACCGGCGGCGGCTGCCGCGCCTCCAACTACATCCACCTGCTGCGCAAGGCACTGAAAAAGGCGGGGCTGGAGTATGTGCCCGTGGTGTCGGTAAACCTGTCCGGTCTGGAGAAGAACCCCGGCTTCAAGCTCTCCATCCCCTTCCTGCGCAAGGCGGTGTTCGCCATGATGTACGGCGACATCATCGTCCAGACCTCCAACCAGGTCCGGCCCTATGAGGTCACCCCCGGCCAGACCGACGAGACCATCGAGCAGTGCATGAGCTGGCTGCTGGAGGAATTCAGTCAGGGCAGGGGCATGAACTTCAAGAGCATGACCGCCAATTTCGACCGCATCACCGCCGCCTTCAAGGCCATTCCCGTCCAGGGGGAGCCCAAGGTCCGGGTAGGCGTGGTGGGCGAGATCTATATCAAGTACTCCCCCCTGGGCAACAACAATCTGGAGCAGTTCCTCCTCTCCGAGGGGGCCGAGCCCGTGGTGCCCGGCCTTACCGACTTCATCATCTTCAAGATCTACAACCGGGAGGTGGACGTGGACATCTACGGCGGCAAGTGGATCAAGAAGAAGGTGTGCCAGATCTTCAAGGCCTATGTGGAGAAGTGCCAGAGGGCCATGATCGCCGCCATGGAGAAGGGCGGCTTCCGCGCCCCCGGCACCTTTGAGGACCTGCGCCATCTCATCCACGGCTACCTGGGCGAGGGCAACAAGATGGGCGAGGGCTGGCTCCTCACCGCCGAGATGCTGGAGCTCATCCACTCCGGCACCCCCAACATCGTCTGCACCCAGCCCTTCGGCTGCCTGCCCAACCACATCGTGGGCAAGGGCATGATCCGCCGCCTGAAGGATGACTATCCCTGGTCCAACATCGTGGCCATCGACTATGACCCCGGCGCCACCAAGATCAATCAGGAGAACCGCATCAAGCTGATGCTGGCCAACGCCCGGGCTCTGGCCCGGGACGAGGCCGTCCACACCGGTCAGGCGCAGGAGGCGCCCGCCCTGTGAGCGGCGCGCTGCGCTTCGTGGACGCCTGCCGGGAGGAGCATTTTGCCGCCATGAGCCTGATTCACGCCCTGGGGTGGCGCACCACCTATCAGGACGCGGTACCGGCGGATTATATGGCCCGGGAGGTCACCGACGGCCGCTGGATCCCCTTCTTCCGGGAGGACTATGAGACAGGCCGCTGCCATGGACTTCTCCTCTACCGGGGCGACACCCCCGTGGCCTGCGGCAACTACGGCCCCGCCCGGGTGGGAGCCAGCCCCAGGCAGAGCAGCCTGGTCTCCTTCGACTCCCGGGGCTACGAGGGCTGGGGGGAGATCATCTCCTTCTACACCCACCCCGACGAGAAGGGCAAGGGATACGGCTCCCTGCTGATGGAGGAGATGCTGCGGCGGCTGAAAGAGGACGGCTTTCCCAGCGCCTACGTGCTGGTGCTGCGGGAGAATGCGGGTGCCCGGCGGTTTTACGAACGCCACGGCTTCCGCTGGGACGGCACCCATGAGGACATCCCCTTCCCTCCCGACGCAATTTGCGTGGACCTGCGCTATACCAGAACGCTGTAAAAACCGGCGGGCGGCACAGCCGCCCGCCGGTTTTTAAAAAAAGTTTCAGCTTCCGGGAACCTTTTTCCACATTCAGTTGTGTTTCAGTTGAAAGGAGGCGATGGCATGGCTGAGGTGTTTGGCAGCGACGCCCACGTCCACCGTGTGGTGGAGCAGTGGTCTCCCCTGCTCCTTCGGCTCTCCTACAGCTATCTGGGCTCCACCGCCGACGCGGAGGACGTGGTCCAGGAGGTCTTTCTCGCCCTGTTGGAGCGGGGCAAGCCCCACACAAAATAACCATAGAATACTATAACCGCCGGTCTTTCTCGCCCTGTTGGAGCGGGGCAAGCCTTTTAAAGATACGGAGCACGAGAAAGCCTGGCTCATCAAGGTCACGGTCAACAAGTGCAAGAACTGTCTGAAAGCGGCCTGGCGCTCCCGCCGCTCTCCCATGCCCGCCGATACTGCCGTCCCGGCGCCGGAGGAGCCCCTGGGGGTGCTGGAGGCCGTGATGGCGCTGCCTCCGCTCTACCGTATCCCCATCCACCTCCATTACTGCGAGGGATGGTCCACCGGGGAGATCGCCGCCATGCTGGGGGTCTCCCCCGTCACCGCCCGCACCCGGCTCCACCGGGGCCGGGCCATGCTCCGGGATGTTCTGGAAGGAGGGAACGAGTGATGTACGAAAAGGAGTACCGCGAAGCCATGGAGCAGCTCCCCTTCTCCCCCGACTTTCAGCGCCGTGCCGAGGAGCGCATGAAGGCCCGCCGTCCCCGCCGCCGGCGCAGGCGGTGGCCCGCGGCGGTGGCCGCCCTGCTGGCGCTGGCGCTGGGCGTGAACGCCCTGTTCTGGCCCTCGGTGGGGAGCAGCGGAGCCGTCCCCGGCCTGCGCTCCTGTGCCGCCGCCCAGCCGGAGTATCCCGACTATCCCCGGCAGGGCCGCCTCACCTTCCTCACCAACTACCGCGAGCGGATGCGGGACTACCGGAGCACCATCGGCGAACTGGACAGGGATGGCTACGCCGCGGCGGCCGCCGCCTTTTCCGACCGGAGCGCCGCCCTGACCCTGGCGGGAGAACCGGGAGAAAACCGGATCTGCTCCCCGGTGAACCTGTGGTTTGCACTGTCCATGCTGGCCGAGGCCACCGCCGGGGAGAGCCGGGAGCAGATCCTCTCCGCCCTGGGGCTGGAGGACCTGGACTCCGCCCGGCAGCAGGCCGGCGTGCTGTGGCGCACCCTCTATCAGGACAACGGCCTCTCGGGTATCCTGCCCGCCAACTCCCTGTGGCTGGACCGTGATGTGACCTATGACCAAAATACCGTGGACACTTTGGCCCAGTCTTACTACGCCGGCACCTACCGGGTGGACATGGGCACCGACAAGGCCGACAAGGCCATCCGCTCCTGGCTCAGCGCCCAGACCAGCGGCCGGCTGGAGGGGGCGGTGAAGGGCGTGTCCACCAGCCCGGAGACTGTACTGGCCCTCTTCTCCACCCTGCGGTATTACGGCGAGTGGTCCAAAAAATTTGACGCCTCCAAAACCTATGATGATATCTTTACCAAGGCCGACGGCACCGAGCTCACCGTCCCCTTCATGCACCGCTCCGCCTCCCACGACTCCTTCGCCACCATCTGCGTGGAGGGGTACAACGCCGCCCGGCTGTATACCGAGAACGGTTCCGTATGGTTCATCCTGCCGGACGAGGGGCATTCCGCCGATGACCTGGCTGTCGACCCGGCCCTGTGGGCCTCGCTCCGTGATGAGGAACTGACCGAATACCGGCGGGTGGAGTGGTCGGTGCCCAAATTTGACGTGTCCTCCACTCTGGAGTTGGCTGACACAATGAAGGCCCTGGGGGTCACAGACGTGTTCGACCCCGCCCGCTCGGATTTTTCTGCCCTCTCCCCCGGCTATCCTGAGCCCATCACCCTCTCCTCCGCCCGGCAGTCCGCCCGGGTGGAGGCCGACGAGGAGGGCATCCGGGGCGTGAGCTTTGTGGAGCTCATGGGAGCCGGAGCGGCGGCCCCTCCCGACGAGACCTGCATTATGGACCTGGACCGGCCCTTCCTCTTCGTCATCACCTCTCCGGTGGAGGGTGTGCCCCTTTTCGCAGGGGTGGTCCATGATCCTACGGGTTAAACAGGGACTTTTTCCATCTTTTCCTTGACTTTTCTCCGGACAGCCATTATAATATTTTGATAAGGAGCGCTGCGGACCGCGGGCTCCCCACGGTGGGAACAGCTTCCCGTCCCTCGTCCACCGTATCTCCCTGCCAACGCTAACGGGCTTTCCTATACCGGAAAGCCCGTTTTTTTTGGCCGTCCGCCCCTCTGATCTGTTTGAAAGTGAGGAATTTAAATGGAACGACCTGTCAACAAAATGGAGAGCATGCCCGTACGCCCCCTCCTGCTGCAGATGTCCTGGCCCATCATGCTCTCCATGATGATCCAGGCCCTGTACAATCTGGTGGACAGCATGTTTGTCGCCAAGCTCAGCAGCGATGGCTTTGTGGCCCTCTCCCTGGCCTTCCCGGTGCAGTCCATCATCGTGGCCCTGTGCGCCGGCAGCGCCGTGGGCCTCAACGCCCTCATCTCCCGCCGTCTGGGAGAGCACCGGCCCGATCTGGCCTCCCGGATCGCTGTGAACGGCTATTTCGTCTTTGGCGTCATCTCGGTTCTCTTCCTGGTCTTCGGTCTTACCGGCAGCCGTGCTTTTATCAGCCTGTTCAGCGACGTGCCCGCCGTTATCGGATACGGCGGGCAGTACATCTCCATCGTCACCGTATTCGCCTTTACCGTGGCGGGGCAGATCTGCTCCGAGCGGGTGCTCCAGGCCAGCGGAAACACCATCGGCCCCATGATCGGCCAGAGCTCCGGCGCCCTGCTCAATATCCTGCTGGACCCGCTGCTCATCTTCGGCGTGGGGCCCTTCCCCCGGCTGGAGGTGGCCGGCGCGGCCATCGCCACTGTCATCAGCCAGTTCTTCGGCATGGTCCTCACCCTCTGGATGGTCCGCCGCAGCCCCGTGCTCAAGCTCACCTTCCGGGGGTTCCGCCCCGACCTGCATGTGATCCGCGCCATCTACGAGATCGGCCTGCCCGCCATCCTCATCCAGCTTTTGAGTTCGGTGATGATGCTGGGTATGAACAAGGTCATGGCCTACTTCACCGTCAACGGCGTATTCCTGCTGGGCGCGTACTACAAGCTCCAGTCCTTCTGCTTCATGCCGGTATTCGGTCTCAACAACGGCATGATCCCCATCATCGGTTATAATTACGGCGCCCGCAATCCCCGGCGCATCCATGCCACCGTCCGCTTCGCTCTGGTGATGGCCCTGAGCGTCATGTCCCTGGGCACGCTGCTCTTCGCCGCCGCGCCCGCGCTGCTGCTGCGCCTGTTCAGCGCCGATGCCGCACAGATGGCAGACGGAGTCATTGCCCTGCGGATGCTTTCCCCTGTCTTTCTATTTGCCAGCGTTTCGGTGATCCTGTGCGCCGCCTTCCAGGCGGTGGGAGCTCCCCGCTCCAGCCTGCTGGTGTCCGTACTGCGGCAGCTGGGCTTCCTCCTGCCGCTGGCCATCCTGCTGGGCTTTCTCCGGCCCGGGGCCATCTGGCTGGCCTTTCCTCTCTCCGAGGGCGTGGCCTGCGTCCTTTCCATTCTGCTCTACCGGCACATTTCCCGTACCCGGGTGGATCCCCTGTCTCAGGCTGATTGAGCACGTTTTTCTGTTCCGCTTTCGTCTATTTGACGGTCTGTATCCTTTTCTACAGGGTCTTAACTGTTAATTTTCCGTAATTCGCCTTGACTTTCCCCCTGTATGTCATATAATAATGATGTAATTGTATGCATAAGGAGGGCGTTATTTTGGCTCGAAAGGCATCTACCGCGGCAAAATCCGTCGCTAAAACTTCCACCCGCATGTCAAAAAAGGGTCCCCTCACCCCTGATATGCTGCGCAAGCTGGACGCCTACTGGCGGGCCGCCAATTATCTGGCCGCCGGGCAGCTCTATCTTCTGGATAATCCCCTGCTCCGCAAGCCTCTTCGCCCGGAGCACCTGAAAAAGACTGTGGTGGGCCACTGGGGCACCGTTCCCGGCCAAAACTTCATTTACACCCACCTCAACCGCATCATCAACAAGTACGATCTGAACATGATCTACATCAGCGGTCCCGGCCACGGCGGGAACGCCCTGGTGGCCCAGACCTATCTGGAGGGCACCTACAGCGAGATCTATCCCAACGTCAGCCGGGATATGGAGGGCATGAAGAAGCTCTTCAAACAGTTCTCCTTCCCCGGCGGCATCCCCAGCCACTGCGCGCCCGAGACCCCCGGTTCCATCAACGAGGGCGGCGAGTTGGGCTATTCCCTGGCCCACGCGTTCGGCGCGGTGATGGACAATCCGGACCTGATCGCCGCCTGCGTGGTGGGGGACGGAGAGGCCGAGACCGGCCCCCTGGCCACCGCGTGGCACTCCAACAAGTTCCTCAATCCCATCACGGACGGCGCCGTTCTCCCCATCCTGCACCTGAACGGCTTCAAGATCTCCAACCCCACCATTTTCTCCCGCATCACTTCCGAGGAAGTGGAGGACTTCTTCAAGGGCTGCGGCTGGACTCCCCGCTTTGTGGAGGGAGACGAGCCCATCCGCATGCACCAGCAGATGGCCGCCGCTCTGGACTGGGCCGTGCGGGAGATCGAGCGCATCCAGCAGAGCGCCCGGGCTACCGGGGATACCTCCCGCCCCCGCTGGCCCATGATCGTGTTCCGCTCCCCCAAGGGCTGGACCGGGCCCAAGGAGGTGGACGGCCTGCGGATGGAGGCCAGCTTCCGCTCCCACCAGGTGCCGGTCAGCGTGGGGGAGGACCACCCCGAGCACCTGAAGGTACTGGAAAACTGGCTGAAAAGCTACCGGCCTGAGGAGCTCTTTGACCGCAACGGCGCCCTGATCCCCGAGCTGCAGGCTCTGGCCCCCAAGGGTGACCGGCGTATGGGCAGCAATCCCCACGCCAACGGCGGCCTGCTGCTGCGGGACCTGCGCATCCCCGACTTCCGGGAGTACGCGGTGGAGGTCCCCGCGCCCGGCGAGGTCATGGGGCAGGACATGAACGAGCTGGGCAAATTCGTCCGGGACATCCTCAAGCTCAACCAGGAGGCCCGGAACTTCCGGGTATTCGGCCCCGACGAGACCATGTCCAACGGTCTGGGCGCCGTATTCCAGGAGAGCAGCCGCTGCTGGAACGCCGAGCGCACTGACCGGGATGAATTCTTGGCCCCGGACGGCCGGGTCATGGACTCCATGCTCTCCGAGCACATGTGCCAGGGCTGGCTGGAGGGCTACCTCCTCACCGGCCGCCACGGCTTCTTCAACAGCTATGAGGCCTTCATCCGCATCGTGGATTCCATGTTCGCCCAGCATGCCAAGTGGCTCAAGGTCTGCTCCCAGCTCCCCTGGCGGCAGGACATCGCCTCTCTCAACTACGTTCTCTCCTCCAATGTCTGGCAGCAGGACCACAACGGCTTTACCCACCAGGACCCCGGCTTCCTGGACCATGTGGCCAACAAGAAGGCCGATGTGGTGCGGCTCTACCTGCCTCCCGACGGCAACTGCCTGCTCTCCTGCTTTGACCACTGCATCCGCAGCCGGAACTATGTCAATGTGATGGTGACCTCCAAGCACCCCCGGCCCCAGTGGCTCACCATGGACGAGGCCATCAAGCACTGCACCCACGGCATCGGCATCTGGCAGTGGGCCTCCAACGACCAGGGCTGCGAGCCTGATGTGGTTATGGCCTGCTGCGGCGAGACTCCCACGCTGGAGACCCTGGCCGCCGTCACTATCCTGCACAAGTACCTGCCCGAACTGAGGATCCGGGTCATCAATGTGGTGGACCTGATGAAGCTCCAGCCCCATACCGAGCACCCCCACGGCCTCACCGCCGAGGATTTCGACGCGCTCTTCACGGTGGATAAGCCCATCATCTTCGCCTTCCACGGCTATCCCACCCTGATCCATGAGCTGACCTACCGCCGCCACAACAAGCACCTCCACGTCCGCGGCTATAAGGAGGAGGGCACCATCACCACCCCCTTCGACATGCGGGTCCAGAACGACATCGACCGCTTCCACCTGGTGGAGGACGTGGTCAAGCGTCTGCCCCAGCTGGGCAACCGTGGCTCCTTCCTCATCCAGCTCATGAAGGACAAGCTAGTGGAGCACAAGCAGTACATCATCGCCAACGGCGTGGATATGCCCGAGGTCCGGGAGTGGAAGTGGAACGACGGCAAAGGCATCGAATAAATGCCGGTTCTTCCCGTTTACATGCCATAAATAAGGCGCACCGCAGGCCTGCGGTGCGCCTTATTTTGCCCTGCGAGGAAGTTTTGCCCGCCGTGGGCGGGGACGGGGGGGCGTCCTCGCCGGACGGGCGTCCTGCGCGGACAGCGCCCCATTTCTTTCACGAAAGAAATGGGGAAAAGAAAGGTCCCGAGGGAGGCCCAGCCCTCCCTCGGGGCTCCCTCCCTATCCGAGGGCCGCTCCCCCGGTGCCATCAAAATCAAGATGGTTCTCTGCCGTGCTCGCATGGTGCAGACATAAGGCGGGGAGGCACCACGCAGGCAGCGCGGAAGGGCTCTGTCAACGTGGGCACTGCGTAAGAACTCCCCCGTATAGGGGATTCCAAAGGGGGGCCGTGCACCCCTTTGGGCGTTTTCTTTCCCCCATTTCTTTTGGCAAAAGAAATGGGGCCCTCGCCGGGCAGGCGGCGAGCGCGGCGAGAGCGAGCCCCGTCTCCGCCCGCGGCGAAAAAGCGCAAAAAACAGGGCCCCCGCTGCCGCGGGGGCCCCTCGTCTTATCCGTGCTTTTTCAGCCAGTTGGCCGCGCAGCCCGCCAGCACCGCCGCGCCCAGAGGGAGCACATCCTCGTTGAACACGATGGCGGGGTGGTGGGAGCCGGCCCGGTTATAGATCTCCTCCGGGCCGCCGGCGCCGATGCCCATAAAGACCGACGGCACCTTCTGTGTGACCTCGGCGAAGTCCTCGCTGCCCATCTGCTTGGGCAGCTCTTCCATTTTGGTCGCGATCTCACCGGTGTAGCCCGCCAGTTCCACCGCCAGGTCGGGCTGGTTGTGGAGGGAGGCCACGCCGGAGAGGAACTCCACCTTGCAGGAGCCCCGGAAGAGCTCCGCCATGCCCTCGCAGATGCGGACCAGCCGCTCCTTGCCCAGGGCCCGGTTCGCATTGGAATAGGCCCGGATGCTGCCGGTGAGCTCGGCGGACTCAGGGATGGAATTGTGGAGCTTGCCGGCGTGCATGGTGCACACAGTGAGCACCAGGGGGTCCTGGGGATCCACCTCCCGGGCGTTGATCTCCTGCAGGGCCAGCAGGATGTGGGCGGCGATGTTGATGGGGTCCACGGCGTTCTGGGGGATGGCGCCGTGACCCGCCTTGCCGGTGACGGTGATCCGGAAGCTGTCCGAAGAGGCCAGGGTTGGGCCGGGCCGCCAGGCCAGGGTGCCCACGTGCATGGGTCCGGGGAACACATGGAGGGCCAGCGCCGCGTCCACCTTGGGGTTCTCCAGGATGCCGGCCTCCACCATGGCGGAGGCGCCCTGGAGGGTCTCCTCACCGGGCTGGAACATCAGCTTCACCCGGCCGGACAGTTCGTTCTCATGGGCCTTCAGCAGCCGGGCGGCCCCCAGCAGCATGGTGGTGTGGATGTCATGGCCGCAGGTGTGGGCCCGGCCGCAGGAGGCGGCAAAGGGCAGGCCGCTCTCCTCGGTCATGCCCAGGGCGTCCATATCCCCCCGCAGCAGGAACACCGGCCCCTTCTCCGGCCCGATACAGGTGGTGACGCCGCCGGCAAGCCGCTCCGGGCGGCAGCCCAGGGCCTCCAGCTCACGGCACACATAGGCGGTGGTGTTGGGCAGGTCCATGCCCAGCTCGGGGATCTGGTGGAGGGCCCTCCGGCAGTTCACCAGCTCATCCCGGTTCTCCAGCGCCTCCCGGTACAGTGCTTTCATCTCGATCATAGCGGTATGCTCCTTTCATCCGCCCGTTCCCTGGGGACCGGCGGTCTCCATTTTCGTTTTTCTCCTATTGATACTGCAAGTTCCATGCCACCCGTTCATTCCCGCTTTCTTGACAAAAAGGGCGGGAGTATGCCATAATAAATAGGTGAAATAGGTGAAAAGGGGTATCAATATGTCAAAGCAATTGGATATCATTACCTGGGATACCGACTCGGTCAACCTCTACGCCGATCAGGTGCGGGAATTTTTCGGCGACGAGGTGGAGATCCGCACCTACAGTGTACAGGCAGGCACCATCGACCAGATCGCCCCCGCCGACGTATACCTGGTCTCCACCTGCGCTTTCTCTGACCGGGACATCACCCAGCTCCTTCCAAGCCAGGGCAAAGTGGTCATCAGCGAGGTATACATCACCCAGGAGAGCCTGTACCGCCTGCTGGCCGTGCCCCGGAACACCCGGGCCCTGCTAGTGAACATCAATCAGCCCATGGCCACCGAGACCATCGCCCTGCTCAACCAGCTGGGCGCAACCAACATCCAGTTCGTTCCCTATTATCCCGGCGCGCCTGAGCCTCCCCGGCTCTCCTGCGCTGTGACCACAGGAGAGCGGCGCTATGTGCCCGACTGGGTGGAGGAGGTCATCGACCTGGGGCCCCGGCTCCTCAGCGGCAATACCTTTATCGAGCTGGCCTTTCACCTGAAATGCGAGCATATCCTGGACCAGCCCCACTTCCAGGCGTATCTGTCCTCCCTGGCCAAGCACTCCTACAGCATCGAGCGCATGTTCCACCGCTCCATCCAGGTGGAGAGCCTTTTCGACCTGTTCCAGCAGGCCCTGGACGCCGGCGTCATCGGCGTGGACTCCGACGGCACCATCTTCGCCTGCAACCCCAAGGCCGAGGAGATTCTGGACATTCCGGTCCACCAGCTGCTGGACCATCCGTCCCAGGAATCGCTGTCCATGCTGCCCTTCGGCGAATGCTTTGCCAATCGCAAGGCCATCCAGGCCCGGCTGGTGGAGATCAACGGCAGCGCTGTCAACGTCAGCCTCCAGCCCGTGTTCCGCAGCGGCCGCCTGATGGGGGCCTTCTGCATCCTCCAGCGCTTCCACGACGAGGAAAAGCGCCAGCAGAAGATGCGCCGGCAGATCCTGGGCAAGGGCCACACCACCAAGTACACCTTTGACAGTATCGTGGGCCAGAGCCAGCCCATCCTCACCGCCAAGGCCCTGGCCCGCAAAATGGCGGCCAGCAGCGCCGCCATCCTCATCAGCGGTGAGAGCGGCACCGGCAAAGAACTCTTCGCCCACGCCATCCACGCTGCCAGCGCCCGCCGGAAGGAGCCTTTTGTAGCCATCAACTGCGCCGCTATTCCCGATTCCCTGCTGGAGAGCCAGCTCTTCGGCTACGAGGAGGGTTCCTTCACCGGCGCCAAAAAGGGCGGCCACATGGGCTTCTTCGAGGCCGCCCGCAGCGGCACCCTCTTCCTGGACGAGATCGAGGCCATGAGCCCCATGCTGCAGGTCAAGCTGCTCCGGGTATTGCAGGAAAAGGAGATCGTCCGGCTGGGCGGCGTGGATGTGATCCCGGTGGACGTGCGCATCATCGCGGCTACCAACGAGGACCTGCCCGCCATCGTGCGTCAGGGCGGCTTCCGCCGGGACCTGTTCTACCGGCTGAGTGTGCTGCCCCTCCAGCTTCCCCCGCTGCGGGAACGGGGACAGGATGTGCAGCTCCTGCTGGAACGCATCAAGGAGGGCCTGGGGGCCTCCTTCTCCCTCAGCCCCGCCGCCATACAGGTACTCATGGCACACCGGTGGGACGGAAACGTCCGGGAACTGCGCAACTGCGTGGAATACCTGGCCTATCTGGACAAGCCCATTATCCAGCCCGAGGACCTGCCTCCCACCATTTTTTCCTCCACCGAGCCAGGCTCCTTCTCCCCCGCTCCCGACCCGGGGGAGCCTTGCGCCGGCGACGTCACCGGCCAGGCCATGGCCCAGCTCCGCCGGGCGGCGGGGAGCGACCTGCCCGCCTACGCCTTTATCCTCTCCGAGCTGTGCCTCTCCTCTTCCATGGGCCGGAAGGCCCTGGCCGCCCGCGCAGCGGAGCGGGGGATTCCCATGACCGAGCAGACTGCCCGCACCGCCCTTCTTCGTCTGGAGGAACTGGGGCTGGTGGAGGTCCGCCGGGGCCGGGGCGGCAGCCGTCCCACCTCCCTGGGCCGGGCCATCTCCATGCGCCTGAAGCAGACCCCGTCATTTTAATGGGTGTTTATTGGGTCGTTAATCGTCGTTAATTGGTGAAACAAATTAAAAAATGGGTGTTTTATTGGGGCTTCCCCCAATAAAACACCTCTTTTTTATTGATTCCTCTCCATTTTTTCGGCGACTGCGTAAAATTGCTCCGTTTTATTTTATCTATTTTGCACATAATTTTTTTGTTTTACAAACTTGGCATGATTCCTGCTTTATTATTATGCGTTCGACTGCGGAAGCTGAAAGGCGCTTCCGCCGGGCCACCGTCAAGGAAAGTGAGAGATAAGATGCAGTACGATTTTAATCAGCCCATTGACCGCTGGGACAATTTTGCGGCAAAGTACGATGAATTGGAACAGCGGTACGGCCGCCGGGACCTGATCCCCATGTGGATCGCGGACATGGACCTGCGCACGGCCCAGCCCATCTTGGATGCCATCGACGCACGCAACAAGCAGGCTATGTTCGGCTACACCAGCCGCCCCGACTCCTATTTCGAGGCCGTGTGCGACTGGCAGGAGAAGCGCAACGGCTGGCGGCCCGATATCAAGCGCTGCCTGTTCAGCCTGGGCGTGGTCCCGACCCTGTGCACCTGTGTGCGGGAGTTCTCCAATCCCGGTGATGAGATCCTGTTCCTGACTCCTGTTTACGGCGAGTTTTATGACTCGGTGGAGAACTGGGACCGCAAACCCCTGACCGTCTCCCTGAAAGAGGACGAAAACGGCCGCTACAACGTGGACTTCGAGGCCTTTGAGAACGCCCTCAAGCGCAAGCCTCCCATCTTCATCCTCTGCAACCCCCACAATCCCGTTGGCCGGGTGTGGACTCCCGCGGAACTGCGCCGCATGGGCGAGCTGTGCGTGAAGTACGGCACCCTCATCATCAGCGATGAGATCCACAGCGACCTGATGCTCTTCGGCCATAAGCACACCCCCATGGCCTCCGTCAGCGAGGAGATCGCCGCCCATACCATTACCTGCACCTCGGCCACCAAGACCTTCAATCTGGCCGGCCTGCAGGCCGCCACCATCGTGTTCCCCAACCAGGAGCTGCAGGACCGGTATCAGAAGTTCTGGAAGGGCCTGGATGTACACCGCAACAACTGCTTCAGCCTGGTGGCCGTGGAGGCCGCTTTCCGCCACGGTGAGGAGTGGCTGGAGCAGCTGCTCGCCCACCTGGAGCAGAACGTGCTCTATGTGGAGGAATACCTGCGGGAGAACATCCCCGAGATCAAGCTCCACCGCCCCGAGTGCACCTATCTGCTGTGGCTGGACTGCAAGGGCCTGGGGCTGCCCGGCGATGAGCTGCCCCGCTTCATGGTGGAAAAGGCCCATCTTGCCCTCAACGACGGCCGCGGCTTCGGCCCCAAGGAGGGCGAGGGCTTTATGCGCATGAATATCGCCTGCCCCCGCTGTACCGTTGAGAAGGCCCTGGGCCAGCTCAAGGCCGCGGTGGACGAACTCAAGGGCCGCTGAGAGAGGGCCCGGTTCCCCGGTATCTTGTCTCCTGTCGGGAGATTGGATAAAATATAAAGAGGAGGATTTTCTATGTCCAAGAACAACACCTTGGAGAAGAAGAGCTTTATCGTCCGCGCTCTGGACGTGGTCGAGCGCGCCGGTAACGCCCTTCCCAGCCCCGCAGTCATTTTCCTGATCCTGACCGCCCTGGTCATGGTCATCTCCGCGATCTGCGCCGCTGCCGGCGTATCGGTGACCTATGAGGCCATCGATACCCACAACAACAACGAGATCGTGGAGGTCACTGTTGCGGCCGTGAGCCTGCTCACCGGCGACTCCATCCGCACCCTGGTCACCAAGATCGTCAGCAACTTCACCAGCTTCTTTGCGCTGGGCACCGTGTTTACCATCATCATCGGCGTCAGCGTGGCTGACGGCTCCGGCATGATCTCCGCCCTGCTGCGCAAGGCTGCCAACTCCGCTCCCAAGAGCCTGGTCACCGCCATGGTGGTATTCCTGGGCATCATGTCCAACATCGCCTCCTCCACCGGCTATGTGGTGCTGGTCCCCCTGGGCGCCATCCTGTTCATGGCCTTTGGCCGTCATCCCATCGCCGGTCTGGCTGCTGCCTTTGCCGGTGTGTCCGGCGGCTGGAGCGCCAACCTGCTGATCGGTACCAACGATCCCATGTTTGCCGGCATGTCCACTCAGGCCGCCAACATGCTGGACCCCAACTACACCGTCTCTCCCGTGTGTAACTGGTTCTTTATGTTCGCGTCCACCTTCGTCATCACCGCCGTGGGCACCCTGATCACCGACAAGCTGGTGGAGCCCCGCCTGGGCAAGTATGTGCCCGAGGGCACCATCGACACCGCCACCAATGATCTGACCGCCGCCGAGCGCCGCGGCCTGAAGTTCGCCGGCATCGCCGCTCTGGTGTACCTGGCCGTCATCGCCATCGCCGTGCTGCCTCCCAATGGCCTGCTGCGCAACCCCGAGACCGGCGCGATCCTCTCCAGCCCCTTCATGAGCGGCATCATCTTCTTCATGATGCTCCTGTTCCTCATCCCCGGCATCGCCTTCGGCGTGGGCGCCGGCACCATCAAGAGCGACAAGGACGTCGTTGACCTGATGACCAAGGGCATCGCTGGCATCTCCGGCTTCATGGTCCTCATTTTCTTCGCCGCCCAGTTCACCAACTTCTTCACCTACTCCAACCTGGGCACCATCCTGTCCGTCAGCGGCGCCAACTTCCTGAAGAACATCGGCTTCGTTGGTCTGCCTCTGATCATTGTCTTTATCCTGATCACCGCCCTGCTCAACCTGCTGGTGGCCGTGGACTCCGCCAAGTGGGCCATCATGGCTCCCATCTTCGTGCCCATGTTCATGCGCCTTGGCCTGTCTCCTGAGCTGACTCAGGTGGCCTACCGCATCGGCGACTCCTGCACCAACATCATCGCCCCCACCATGCCCTTCTTCGTGCTGACTGTGGCCTTCTTCCAGAAGTACGACAAGAAGGCCGGTATCGGCACCGTGGTCTCCACCATGCTGCCCTACTCCATCGCCTTCCTGCTGGGCTGGATCGTGCTCTTCATCATCTGGTATGTCCTGGGCCTGCCCCTTGGCCCCGGTTCCCCGATGTTCTATCCCGCTTAATCCAAACTCCATACCGAACTCGTGCAGGACTTGGGGGGGCGCCGGGCGGGCCGCCCCGGTGTTATTTAAAAAGTAATTTTTTTTTAAAAAAAAAAAAAAAAGAAAAAAAAAAAAAACACCCCCCGCGCGGGGGGGGCCGCCGGGGCCGCCCCCGGC
>NZ_JBQHUB010000020.1:0-50442 GCF_052065415.1 Pseudoflavonifractor sp. HCP28S3_F10
TTTTTTTTTTTTTTTTTTTTTTTTTTTTTTTTTTTTTTTTTTTTTTTTTTTTTTTTTTTTTTTTTTTTTTTTTTTTTTTTTTTTTTTTTTTTTTTTTTTTTTTTTTTTATTTTTTTTTTTTTTTTTTTTTTTTTTTTTTTTTTTAATTTTATGATGAGTGCGGGGGGGGGGCCCCCCCCCCCCCCCCCCCCCCCCCCCCGTGGGATCCTATCTCCGCTCCCTGTCCCGGACATAGATGTGCTTGACATGGGGCATGTTGGTGGAGCGCACGTCCACCTCGAACCGGTCCAGGGCCTTCACCAGCTTGGTCAGTTTGGAGAAGCCGAAGTTCCGGGGGTCGAAGTCGGGCTGCTTTTTCACCAGCAGGTTGCCCAGGTCGCCCATGAAGGCATAGCCGTCCTCGTCGGCGATATCCTCCACCGAGTCGGCCAGCAGCTCCACCACCGCCGCGGGTACCGGCGGCTCCGCCTCAACGGAACTCTTCGGCTCCGGCTGGGCCGTCCTGGGCTCAGGCTCGGGAGCCGCCTTTTTCCGGGCGCTCTTTTTGGGTTGGGCTTTGGTGCTCTCCACCCTGGCCTGCTCAGCCTTTTCCCGCTCCTTCTTCTCCCGCTCGGCCTGGGCGCGCTCGGCGGCCCGGGCCTTCTCTCCTGCGGCCCGGATGACCTCGATATACACGAACTTGTCGCAGGCCACAATAAACGGATTGGGCGTCTTGCGCTCCCCCATGCCGTAAACCTTCATGCCTGCCTCCCGCAATCGGGTGGCCAGACGGGTGAAGTCGCTGTCACTGCTTACCAGCACGAAGCCGTCCACCCGGCCGGAATAGAGGATATCCATGGCGTCAATGATCATGGCAGAGTCGGTGGCGTTTTTTCCGGTGGTGTAGGCGTACTGCTGCACCGGCGCGATGGCGTTTTCCAGCAGCAGCGGCTTCCATGTGGACATATTGGGGCTGGTCCAGTCCCCGTAGATGCGCTTGATGGTGGGGGTGCCGTAGACCGCCACCTCGGCCATCACGTCCTTGATGGCCGTGCGGGGGGCGTTGTCCGCGTCGATGAGGACCGCCAGGCGCAGGTCAGTCTGTTCCATTTTATTTCCTCCGTCGAAAAGATCGATGTTCTATCCTGTTTATGGCACGCGCCGCCGCGTACTCTCTCTTTCTGTCATTTTTATAGTATCGCATATCCGGTTTTTTGTAAAGGCCGCAGGGTACCGTGCCAACGCTGCCGGGCTGAATGGCACTAAATTTTTTATACTCAAAAGTCTTGTTGATTTGCAAAAATATCCGCAGATATTTATAGCCAATTCGCGCCTTGAAATATTTCGGACAAAAGATATAATGATAGCGTCAAGGGGGACGAAATGTATTTGGGGAGAGCATTTTGTCCCCCTGCACCTTTTTACAGGGAGCGGAAACGTGTGTGCTTCCGCTTCGCGGGAAATCCAGAGGAGGGATTTTTTTGATTACATTCTTAATCGCTCTGGCTATCTTGTTGGTTGGTTTCTTCGTCTACGGCAAGTTGATTGAAAAGGCCTTCCATGTCGATGACCGTAAAACACCTGCCATGGTTCACCCCGACGGCGTGGACTACATCCCAATGAAGACATGGCGCATTTTCCTGATCCAGCTGCTGAACATCGCGGGCCTTGGCCCCATTTACGGTGCTCTGGCCGGCGCATGCTGGGGCCCGGCAGTCTACCTGTGGATTGTCTTTGGTACCATTCTGGGCGGCGGCGTCCACGACTTCCTGTCCGGCATGATGTCCGAGCGGAATGACGGCATGTCCATCTCCGAAGTGGTAGGCCTCTACATGGGCAAGATCATCACCTTCATCATGCGCGTCTTCTCCGTGGTGCTGCTGGTGATGGTGGGTGTCAACTTCGCCGCCGGCCCCGCCGGCCTGCTGGCCAAGCTGACTCCCAGCGTGCTCAACGCCAACTTCTGGCTCATCGTCATCATGCTCTACTATCTGGCCGCCACCTTCCTGCCCATTGACAAGATCGTGGGCAAGCTCTATCCCATCTTCGGCCTCTGCCTCATCATCATGGCCGTGGGCGTGGGTGGCGCCACCCTCATCTTCCACGGTGCTGAGATGCCCGAGCTTACCATTGGCAATCTGATGGCGGTCCATCCCAGCGGCACCCCCAAGTGGGCTATGATGTTCGTCACCGTGGCCTGCGGCGCTGTGTCCGGCTTCCATGCCACCCAGTCCCCCATGATGGCCCGCTGCATCAAGAGCGAGAAGGAAGGCCGCACCGTGTTCTACGGCGCCATGGTGGCCGAGGGCATCATTGCCCTGATCTGGGCCGCAGCCGGCGTCACCTTCTACATCCATAACGGCTCCCTGCTGGACGGCATGAGCGGCCTTCAGGCTGCCATCGCTGCCGACGGTCAGGGCGGCGTTGTTTACGAGATCTGCACCACTCTGCTGGGCCCCGTGGGCGGCCTGCTGGCCATGATCGGCGTTATCGCCTGCCCCATCACCTCCGGCGACACGGCGTTCCGCTCCGCCCGTCTGACCATTGCCGACTGGTTCAAGCTGGATCAGACCAACGCCAAAAAGCGCGCTGTGCTGGCCGTTCCTCTGCTGGCCGTTGGCTTCATCATTGTCAAGCTGCTGCCTTGGACCTACCTGTGGCGCTACTTCTCCTGGTCCAACCAGACGCTGGCTATGATCGTTCTGTGGACTGGCGCGGTGTTCCTGCATAAGTACGGCTATCCGCCCATTGCCAGCCTGATGGCCGCACTGCCTGCCGCTTTCATGACCGCTGTGTCCATCACGTACTTCTTCCAAGCTCCCGAGTGCCTGCACCTGTCCACCTCCATCGCTTACCCGGTGGGCATCGTGGCCGCCATCGCCTTCTTCTGCATCTTCTGGTGGCGCACCTTCATCGTCGGCAAGGACGATGTGAACCACGATCTGTCCTCTGCCGCGCAGTAAGGTCTGCTTCTCTCCCCTTTTCAGGCGCGGGGTCCGGCATTGCCGGGCTCCGCGCCTTTTTGCTTCCATTTCCAATAAAAATGGCCGTCCTGAATGGACGGCCATTTGATTTTGATTTACCTCAGACAGGAGATACACAGCAGCGCCGTCAGCAGACAGAACAGGCACATACCGGAATTGCGGAAAAAGAGCCCCCAGGGCCGCTCCTCTCCGCTCCGGTCAGCCGCCTTGGCCAACTGCCTCAGCCGGGCGGCCAGGCCGGCCGCGCCCCACACCACGGCGATCGCCGCCAGCAGGGACAGCAGCCCCTCGCCCATGGCACCTGAGCCGGTCAATGCCGGGGCCAGCACACCGGTCAGGGCGTTGACCGCACTGTGGATGAGGATACACTGCCACAGGCAGCCGGTACGCGCCGCCGCGTCCCCCAGGACCAGGCCGAAGGCCATCGCATAGAGCATCTGGGACAGATTGCCGTGGAACAACCCAAACAAAAGCGCCGTTGCCAGCACCGCAAACCGGTCCCCATAGGGCCGCAGCCGGGAGAACAGCAGCCCGCGGAACATGACCTCCTCGCACACGGGGGCCAGCACACAGGTCATCAGCACCCGCGGGACCACGGGACCGGCCATCAGCCCCTGCACCGGATCGGCCATGCTCCATCCGGTGAGCCGGCGGAGCAGCTCTCCCGCCCAGAGCGTCACCAGATTACCCGCCAGGACGGCGGAGAATGCCATCGCCCAGGTATGCACCAACTGGAAGGCGCCCATGGGCCGCCGCCCCCGTGGGGGGGTGGCCGGCACAGTACGGATGATTTTCACAAAAACCGGGAATCCCACCCCATAGTTGGCCAGGATCAGTATCGTCCATTGGAAGAGAGCTCGTTCCTCCAGTCCGCACCAGAAGGCCTTTGCCGCCAGGACGGCCAGGAGCTGCACCGCTCCTCCGGCCAGCTGGGAGATCAGGAGGCCCCATCCCATCCGGGAGAACCGCTCCCGGGTGGCCGCATCCTCCGGCCGTTCCGGCAGGAGGGGGCCGTCTGCCTTTCTCACGCCATCACACTCCTTCCTCCCTCCGATTATACCAGCCCTTCTGCCGCCGGGCAACCGCTCTCATCCTGTCCTGTGCTCCCTTTTCTTACGAAATGCGAAAAAAACCTTGACCTTCCACCGGGTGCAGGGTGTACTATGGACTCAGCAAGGGAGGGAAAGGCCGTGAAGATCAATGAGGTGGAAGACCTGGTGGGCATCACCAAGCGCAACATCCGCTTTTATGAAAAGGAGGGACTGCTCACCCCCGGCCGCAACAGCGAGAATGGCTACCGTGACTACGGCGCAGAGGACGTGGAGACCCTGCGGAAGATCAAACTCCTGCGGAAGCTGAACGTGCCGCTGGAGGAGATCCGCAAGCTCCAGAAGGGTGATCTGACCCTGAGCGACGTGCTGGAACGCCATATGATCCAGCTCCGCCGGGACCGGGAGAACCTTGGCACCATGGAGGCCCTGTGCCAGCGTCTGAACGGCGCCGGAGCCCAGTTCTCCACTTTGGAGGCTCAGACCTGGCTGGCCGAGATGGAGCAGATGGAACAGGAGGGGACCCGCTTTATGAATGTGAAAAAGAACGACACCCTCACCCGCTATGTGGAGCCGGTGGCTGCCGCCGTGGTCTTTGTGCTCCTGATGGCGGCCCTCATCCTGCTGCTGGTGTGGGCCTTTTACGCCAGTCCGGAGGATGCCCCGCCCCTGGGGCTGGTGGTGCTCATCGTGGCCGTCCCGGCCGTGCTGATCCTGGGTGTTCTTCTGGCCCTGTGGCAGAGGATCAAACAAATTCAAGGAGGAGAAGAAGATGCTGCTTCTAAATATTGACCATATCCCCGGTAAAAAGGTGGAGGCCCTGGGCCTGGTAAAGGGCACGGTGGTCCAGTCCAAAAACTTCGGCAAGGATTTTATGGCCGGCATGAAGACTCTGGTAGGCGGCGAGATCGAGAGCTACACCGAGCTGCTCAATCAGGCCCGGCAGATCGCCACCAAGCGCATGGTGGACGAGGCGGAGGCGCTGGGCGCCGACGCCATTCTGGGCATCCGCTTTGCCAGCTCCTCCCTCATGCAGAGCGCCGCCGAGCTCACCGCCTACGGCACCGCCGTCCGGGTACTGGGCGGATCGGATGAAGATTGATCCATAAACGTACAAAAAAGACACGGCCCGCAGGCCGTGTCTTTTTCATTTGTGTGCTCCGTTCAACTGATCTCGACCTTCGCGGCCTCATCGGGGAAGAAGGCGTTGTCCAGGTCATACTTGTTGTGAGAGGTGGAGTCCCGCAGGACCCGTCCCTCCAGGGAATAGCAGCGGATGAACCGGCGGCCGTCCACCGTGGTCCAGTGCTCCACATCCCAGGTCAGGTAGCCATCCTCGTCGGTCTTTTTCTCCTTGAGGTACAGATCCACCTGGCGGTTGTTGAGCATCAGGTCGATGAGGCCCTTGCGGTCTACCTCCAGCTCTTCCTTGTGTACGGTATCATAGGCTTTCACGATAAATCCTCCCGTCTTATATCGGTTGGGAACATTATAATCCCTTCCGCCGCCAATTGCAACCGGATATGGCCCCTTTAACGGCCCAGGTCCCAGTTCTGCAATGTTCTCAGCCGGTAATAGTCCGGATTGAAAAAGTGGGTGTTGTAGGCCACCGGCAGGTCTGTGATATCATAAAACACCTGATGGCTGCTGTCCAGGGGCGTGTTGGGCTTGACCTGGAAGATCTCCCTCAGGTCCTCGGGCACCGTCATGGGGATGTATTCGTTGAGCGCGTGGGCCACATCCCGGCCCATATAGTCCCGGATGAGCACATGGATATGGGAGAATTCCATATCTTCCACATCCCGGCGGATGAGCAGCTGCGCGGGAAGGCGGCCCACAGTGTAC
This sequence comes from Pseudoflavonifractor sp. HCP28S3_F10, assembly GCF_052065415.1. Classification (NCBI taxonomy): domain Bacteria; kingdom Bacillati; phylum Bacillota; class Clostridia; order Eubacteriales; family Oscillospiraceae; genus Pseudoflavonifractor; species Pseudoflavonifractor sp. HCP28S3_F10. The sequence continues at coordinate 5,858 of NZ_JBQHUB010000020.1, forward strand.
ACCGCCGGATGATCGTCCGCCAGATAGACCAGCGTGTTCACCAGCAGCTCGTCGCCCACCTTGATCTTCAGGGAAGTGGCTTCCTCCTCGTTGGCGCCCCGCCACTCCTGGGACAGGAGCTTGATACTGGCCCGGTAGCCCTCCTTCTTCAGATACTCGGTGAAATAGTAGCTTCGGTTTTCATAATCCAGCGTACTGGGATGGACGTAATTGCCCGATCCGTGACGCTTGGTGATGTAGCCCTCCAGGGCCAGCATCATCAGTGACTCGCGCAGCGTGACCAGACTGATTCCCAGGCGGTTGGCCAGCGCAGCCTCCGAGGGCAATTTGTTCCGGTCAAAGGTCTCCGTGCGGAAGATCTCCAGGATCTTGTTCTTGATGGCCATATAGGCGCTGTAATTCGTTCTGGACATGCTGTCTTCCTCTCTATACCCTCCGCTGGAAGGGTATTCCGTAATCGTTATATCTCTATATTACCTATTCTTTCCGCCTGTATAATATTACCTCAAATTTTCTCTGATATCAATAATGAATAAAAAATTTTTTCCCGGTGCAGAAAATACTTGCATTTTCACCAGAGTTGCAGTATACTCTGGTTTGTTAGTTATACGTATTACTGATACGTATAACTGACATTCCTCTGAAAGACCGCTTCCGGAACGCTCTCTGCGCTCCCAAAAAGGAGATGATGCTCTGTGCCCACCATCAAGGATATCGCCAACCGCGCCAACGTGAGCGTATGTACCGTCTCCCGCTATCTCAACCACAAAATCGTGGTAAAGAAAGAGACGGAGGAACGGCTGGAGGCCGCGATCAAGGAGCTGGGCTATGTTCCCAACATGGTGGCCCAGTCCCTGAAAAAAAACAGCACCTCCAACATTGCGGTGATCCTCCCCCGCATCACCAGTTCCTACTATGCCGATATGACCGGCGGCATCAGCCATGAGCTGGCCAAGCAGGGCTACAACCTCTTTATCTACGAGGTGGACAACCTGCAGAAATCTGAAGAGGAAATCCTTCAGATGATGCGGGAGAATATGGTGGCCGGCGTCATCTTCATTGGCCTGTCCTACGACTTTTCCTTTAAGGACAGCCTCCAGTATCTGCTGGAGTGGAAGATCCCGGTGGTCTATGTGAACCGCCTCATCCCCTATCAGGGCTACCCCCTGCTCTACCCCGACTTTCTCAAGGTAGGACGGCTGGCCGCCGACCATCTCATCGCCCGGGGCAAGCGCCGTCTGGCCCTGGTATGCAGCAAGCGGCCCGACGACCTGATCCCCCACCACATTGAATCCTTCCGGTCGGGCACTCTGGCCGCCGGGTTGGAGGATCCCATCGTTCTGGAGACCCAGCCCGGCCTGGTCCCCACGCCGGAATGCCTGGACCGGCTGCTGGAGGGAGATATCGACGGCGTGTTCGTTCTCAACGAACTCATCGCTGCAGGCCTGGTCAAGGCCCTGTCCCAGCGGGGCGTCCGTATCCCCGGCGACATGGCAGTACTGGGCTTCGGCAACTCCATCGTAGGTGAGATCACCTCGCCGGAGCTCTCCTGCGTGGACCTGCGCAACTATGAGCTGGGCGTCCAAAGCGCCAGACTCATCCTCCAGCAGATTGACCGGGTCACCCCGGAGCCGGTCACCACACTGGAACCCTTCATCCTCCAGCGCGAGTCCACCTGACACCTCAGACGGAAGCAGTGGCGCTACACCGTTGTTTCCGTCTTGTGTATATAAGGTTAAACGTATCACTAAGTTGCTGCAGTGATATTCAGAAAGGATTGGTCACATGAACAACAACAGCGCCTCCCAGCTTCAGCAGGTCCACGACATCTTTGACATCGTCCACGGCAGGAAGGAGGCCGACCTGCTGATCCGGAACATCAACATCCTGGACGTCCACGGCGAGACGGTCTACGCCGGCTCTCTGCTGATCTACAACGGCCGCATCGTGGCTCTCTCCCCCGACGAGGACAAGATCCGGGTGAAAGAGGTCTTTGACGGACAGGGCCTGTACGCCATTCCCGGCCTGATCGACGCCCACCTCCACTTCGAGTCCCAGCTGGCCCACCCCACCGCACTGGGCGAGGCCATGGTGCCCAACGGCACCACCACCATCTTTGCCGAGTGCCTGGACCTGATCGGCTCTGCCGGAGAGGACGGGCTGGATGCCTTCAAGATGCTTTTCAAGGACTACGAAAAGCTGCCCTACCGGGTGTTTGCCTTCGCCCCTGGCAAGAAGGTCCCCGCCCATATCACCGAGGAGATCCTCAAGCTGGATCCGGTCATCGGCCTGGGTGAGTTCGAGCATTTCTCCTACTCCAGCGGCAATGAGGACGACTTCAGGAAGGCCGCATGGCTTCGGGAGCGGGGAGGCTTCATGAACTCCCACTGGGGCGTCACCACCCTGAGCGACATGGAGCTCAACTACCTGCCCGCCATCGGCTCCACCAACAACCACGACGTCTGGAACGCCAACGACATCGAGAAGAGCATCCGCTACGGCTACGCCACCCAGATCAAGTTCGGCGTGGGCAGCAGTGAGGTCATCAAGACCCTGCTCCGGGCCATTGTGGACCGGAAGTTCCCCACCGACAACTTCTGCCTGTGCTCCGACAACATCTCCATCGACCGCCTGACCAGGCTGGGCCACATGGACTGGATCATCTCCCTGTGCGTGGAGATGGGCATTCCTCCCATCAAGGCCATCAAGATGGCCTCCTACAACACCGCCAGGTACTTCCGCATGGATGACCAGTTCGGCTCTCTCACCCCCGGCCGCTACGCTGATATCGTCCTCACCGACAGCCTGTCGGTCATCAACCCCAAATACGTTTTCAAGGGCGGGGAGCTCATCGCCCAGGACCGCAAGCTCCTCAAGCACATCGAGATCGGCTACGACGGCATGGTCACCAAAGGCGTGCCCGGGCTGAACGATCTGACCGCCGGACAGCTGGACCTCCAGCCCATCGAGTTCTCCGCCGACGGCAAGCAGGCCAAGGTCCTTCTCTTCGACGTGTACGGACGGGGCCACGCCAAGTTCTATCAGGAGATCTGGGTCCCCTATGTGGACGGCAAGGTGGTGCCCGAGTACGAGGGCGAGACCCTTGCCCGCATCTCCATCCTGAAGCGCTACCCCGCCGCCGGGGAGGACCGGCACATCGTCAACGGTCTCTTCAAAGGCGTGTACGTGGACCGCGGCGCGGTGTCCACCTCCTTCCCCGCTCCCATCCCCTACATGGTGGTGGTGGGCCGGGACAGCGATGAGATGTGCGCCTGCGTCAAGGCCGTGGACCAGTACTCCGGCGCCTGCATCGTCACCGATGATCAGACGCCCAAGGCTGTTTTCCCCATCGAGATCTACGGTATGATGGCCAATATGTCTGTGGACGAGCTGCGCGCCGCCTCCAAGGGCATCGACGACGCGCTGGAGGAGCTGGGCAACCGCAACGTTGGCGAGCCCGTCACCAACAAGCTGCTGAGCCTCTTCATCTCCCTGCACCGCTTCAACTTTATGAAGTGAGCGGCCCGCCGGCATCCTGCTGATACATAGGAGGGACCTGAGTGAACGACTATATCCGGATGGAACACATCACCAAGCGCTTCCCCGGCGTCACCGCCAACGCGGATGTGTCCATCGGCTTTGCCAGGGGCGAGATCCACGCCCTGCTGGGCGAGAACGGCGCCGGCAAATCGACGCTGATGAACATGCTCTACGGCCTGCTGAAGCCCGACGAGGGACAGATCACCATGGACGGGAAACCGGTCCGGATCGGCGGTCCTCAGGACGCCATCGCCCACGGCATCGGCATGGTCCACCAGCATTTCATGCTCATCCCCAAATTTACCGTGCTGGAAAACGTGATCCTGGGTGCCAGACTGGAGCGGGAGCCCCTGCTGGACACCAGATCCGCCCGAAACAGGATCCTGGAGCTCTCGGAGCGCACCGGACTGAAGGTGGACCCTGACGCCCGCATCCACGACCTGAGCGTGGGCGACCAGCAGCGGGTGGAGATCATCAAGGCGCTCTACAAGGGCGTCAACGTCCTCATCATGGACGAGCCCACCGCTGTCCTCACCCCCCAGGAGACCGACGAGCTCTTCCTGGTGCTGCGCAACTGGATCAAGGACGGCAACACCGTCATCTTCATCACCCACAAGATGCGGGAGGTGCTGGAATTCTGCGACCGGGTCAGCGTCCTGCGGGACGGCCGCTTTATTGAGACCGCGGATGTGAAGGACATCAACGAGGAGCGCCTGGCCCACATGATGGTTGGCCGGGAGGTGGAGCTCCGGCTCCGCAAGCCCGAACCCAGGGTGGGCGATACCATCCTGGAGGTGAAGGACCTGACCGTCAGGGCCGACAACGGTCTGGAGGCGGTGCAGGACGTGTCCTTCACCGTTCGCGCCGGCGAGACCGTGGGCATTGCCAGTGTGGACGGAAACGGCCAGCTGGAGCTCATTGAGGCCATCATGGGCCTCACCCCCGCCGCCGGCGGCGACGTACTGGTCAAGGGCAAGAGTCTCAAGAATGCTTCCCCCAAGGAGGTGCTGGACCAGGGGGTGTCCAACATCCCCTTCTCCCGTCAGACCGAGGGACTGGTCCTCAGCTTTTCGGTGCGGGACAATTTCATTCTGAAGGAGCGCTGGCATGAGCCCTATGCCAAACACGGCTTCCTCCGGAACAAGGTCATCGACGACACCGTCCGCCGGATGATCGGGGACTACTCCATCAAGGCCAACGGCCCGGAGACCCGGGCGGGGAATATGTCGGGCGGCAACCAGCAGAAGATCGTGGTCAGCCGGGAGATTGAGCGGCCCCACGACCTGCTCATCGCCTGCCACCCCACCCACGGCCTGGACATCGGCGCCATCGAGTTCATCCACCGCCGCATCCTGCAGGAGCGCTCGGAGGGCAAGGCCGTTTTGCTGGTGTCCACCGAGATGGACGAGCTGCTGGCCCTGTCCGACCGGATCCTGGTCATGTTCAAGGGCCGGATCATGGGTGAGGCCCCCGCCGCCACCGGGGCCGTACAGCAGATCGGCCTGATGATGCTGGGCAAGACCGGAGACGCCGCCGGCGCTTCCGGCTGCTGACACTGTTGACCCGCGGCCGCGCGGCCGCATACATACACCCATATTATATTCAGGAGAAAGGTGACACAAATGAAAAAGAGATTTGCAGCGATCACTCTTGCAGCAGCCCTGACTCTGGGCCTGACCGCCTGCGGCGGCAGCTCCTCCGCCCCCGCCTCCAGCAAGGCCCCCGGGGCCTCCGCCCCTGTGGAGAGCGCCGCCCCCCAGACCGGCGCGTCCGAGGTCAAGGCCGCCATCCTGCTGCCCGGCACCATCAATGACGCCGGCTTCTCCGCCGCCGGTTATAACGGCCTGATGGAGGCAAAGGACGAGTTTGGCCTGGCCGACGCCGCCTACTCCGAGTCGGTGCCTCTGGCCGAGCAGGAGAGCACCATCCGGGACTACGCCAACCGGGGCTATAACCTCATCATCGGCCATGGCAACGACTTCCTGGACGCCATCAAGACCGTGGCTCCCGACTACCCCGACACCGCCTTCGCCGTCACCAACGCCGTGGTTACCGATATGGACAACGTGGTGGGCATCGACATCAAGAACGAGGAGCAGGGCTATGTGGCCGGCTACGCCCTGGGCCTGCTGACCGAGAGCAACAAGGTGGGCTTTGTGGGCTCCATGGAGCTGCTGGCCCAGACCCGCGTGCAGAACGGCTTTGAGCAGGGCCTGAAGGCCGCCAACCCCGACGCCGAGGCGCTGGTGTCCTATGTGGGCTCCATGAGCGACTCCGCCAAGGCCAAGGATCAGGCCGTGGCCCTCTTTGAGCAGGGCGCCGACTGCGTCTTCCAGTACGCCCAGGGCGCCGGCATCGGCGTGGTCCAGGCCGCCGAGGAGAACGGAAAGACCATCGTGGTCACCAGCCCCAGCCAGCAGGAGATGGCCCCCAACACCGCCGCCATGTTCGTCCAGACCGACACCAAGCAGCAGATCATCGCCGCCGTACAGGCCTATGTGGACGGCGAGTTCAGCAGCGACCTGAAGATCGAGGGCACCTTTGCCTCCGGACTGTTCAAGACCGGCGGCTTCAACGACAAGCTCATGTCCTCTGAGATCCAGCAGCAGGTCCAGAAGGTCATTGACGACCTGACCAGCGGCGCACTGGTGCTGGAGGTCACCGTGGCCAGCTAAGCTCCGGCCCTTCCTTACCGAAAAACGCCTGCCGCGGGGGCGGCCCTCCGGTCCTCCCCGCGGCCCCTGTTCCAGATCTGCCCCGAAACCTCCTGTCTGCGGGAGGATACGCCTGCCCCCGCTCTTCCGGGGCGGCGGCAGGGCGTATTTGGAGCCTGTCCCGCATTCTGCCCGGCGCGGGACGGCTTTCTGAAACTTTCTAACTGCCAGGAGGAAGCGTTATGAGTGAGAAAAGCATCGCACCCCCCAAGCAGGACCAGTCCGTGAGCTATGACCGTCTGGATCAGCTGGTCCGCCGCTTTGAAAAGATCTTCAATCTGCTGATCCCTCTTGTGGCCGTCGTGGTCTCCCTGCTCATCGTCAGCATCATCGTGGTGGCCCAGGGTGCCTCCCCCGTGGAGGCCTACGCCGCCCTGATCGAGGGCGCTTTCGGCAGCCTGTACAACCTGACCAACAGCCTGGCCATGGCCACCCCCCTGATCCTCACCGGCCTGGGCATCGCCCTGGCCGCCCGCTGCGGCATCATCAACCTGGGCGGCGAGGGCCAGATCGTGGCCGGCGGCGTCTTCGCCACCTTTGTGGGCACACTGCCCGCCCTCCAGGGCCTGCCCGCGCCGGTGTACGTGACCCTGTGCGTCCTGGCCGCCTTCCTGGGCGGCGTGCTGTGGGCCCTCATCCCCGGCTACTTTTTCGCAAAGCATGGGGTCAACTTCATGATCACCACCATGCTCCTCAACGACATTGCCAACGGCATCCTCTCCGCACTGGTCCAGGGTCCCATGAAGGAGCCCGGCAAGTTCGCTCCCCAGTCGGCCCAGGTGGCCGTCAATGCCCGGCTTCCCATGCTCATCCCCAAGAGCCGGCTCCATCTGGGCTTCCTCATTGCCATGGCGGTGGCTGCCGTCGCCTATGTGGTGCTCTTCAAAACCTCCTTCGGCCACGACCTGCGCACCCTGGGCGAGAATCCCACCGCTGCCCGCCATTCCGGCATCAACGTCTTTGCCATGCAGATGGTCATTGTGGTCATCGCCGGAGGTCTGGCCGGCGTGGCCGGCTCCGCCGAGATCCTGGGCTCCCAGTACCGCCTGCGCTCCGGGTTCCTCTCCAATTACGGCTATGAGGCCCTGGCCGTGGCCATGCTCGGCCAGAAGCACCCATTCGGTGTGGTCGTCGCCGGTATCCTGTTCGGCGCGCTGAAGGCCGGACGGGGCAGCATGTCCCGGGCCGCCGACCTGCCCACCAGCTTCAGTATGGTGCTCAGCGGCGTTATCATTTTCTTCGTGGCCATCAGCCCCATTCTGATGAAGCTGCCCCGCTATCTGGCCATCCGCGAGATGAACCGGAAGGGCCGGCAGCCGGAAACTTCCGCCAAAGCGGCCTGAGGAGGGTGGAATATGAATATTTTATCGCTTTTCAACGAGGACTTCTTCTATGCCACCATCCGCATGGCCGCCCCCATCATCCTGGCGGCGGTGGGCGAGGTGCTGCTGGAGCGCTCCGGCATTTTCAACCTGGGCATCGAGGGCGGCATCCTCTTCGGCGCCTTCCTGGCAGTACTGGGGTCCTACCTGTTCCAGAACGCCTGGATGGGGCTGGCGCTGGCCGTCCTGGGCGGCGCGGCTCTGGGATTGCTCTTCGGCTGGGCCACCATCAGCCTGCGGGCCAACCAGGCCGTCACCGGTACAGGCATCAACATTCTGTTTCTGGGTCTTACCTCGCTGCTGGCACGCATGATCTGGGGCGTGCGGGACGTGCCCCTCACCGTGCCCCAGATCAGTGACCTGCCTATCCCCGGCCTGAGCGCGCTCCCCTTTGTCGGCCATGTGTTCTTTGACCACAGTCCCCTGGTGTACTTTTCCTATCTCATGGTCCCGGCTGCCGCTTTCTTCCTCTATAAGACCACCTGGGGCTTGAAGGTCCGGGCCATCGGTGAATACCCCAAGGCCGCCGACACCATGGGCATCCACGTCATCGCCTGGAAATACGGCATGTCGGTGGTGGCCAACATCTGCGCCGCCATCGCCGGCGTGATATTGTCCATCTGCTTTATGAACTGCTTTGTGGACAACATCTCTTCCGGCCGGGGCTATATGGCGGTGGCCTGTGTCATTCTGGGCCAGTACAGTCCCTTCGGCGCGCTGGCCGGCGGCCTGATCTTCGGTGCGGGCAACGCCCTCCAGATGCGCCTGCAGGCCATCGGCTCCGCCATCCCCACCGACCTGCTGCTGGTCATCCCCATGACTCTGGCCCTCATCATGGTCCTGCTGGTCCGGGGCAAGGCCTCCGCCCGTCCCGCCGGCCTGGCCAAGCCCTACGAGAAATAAGCGTATCCCCTCCACTCAGCAAAACGGGAGGCCGGTCCATTTCTGGACCGGCCTCCCGTTGTTTTATTCCTCCGTCTCCGGACGGTGCGCCGCGATGAGCGCCAGCTTCTGTGCCCGGGTCATGGCCTTGACGGCCAGCTCCCGCCGCAGGGCGTCCCCCTTGGCCCCGCAGCGCTCCCGGTAGACCACCTCCACCGGCAGGCGGCTGCGGGTGTATCTGGCGCCCTTTCCCCGGTTGTGTGCAGCGCAGCGGCGGTCCACGTCATCGCTGACGCCGGTATAGAGGGTGCCGTCTCCACAGCGCAGGATGTACACCCACCACTCCTTCCCGCCCCCGCTCATGGCGTTACCTGCCAGCAGGGCACGGCCTGGGACCGCAGCGCCAGCTCACCAAACACCCGCTCCACCAGATCCTCGTACTCCCGGGGGTCGCCGGTCCTGCGCAGCTTTTTCCAGATCCGTTCTCCCCCGTCGAAGAGCCCCTCCAGGTAGCACCAGACCTCCTTCATCCGCAGCATGGCGTTGCGGTCGCTGCCAAAATCCTGAGCATAGCCCCGGTACAGGGCGTCGTGAAAGTCCTTCAGCACGCCCCGTTCCGTGGCCGGCCCGCCCTTGAGCCGCGCCGCCAGCCCCGGGTCGGCAATGAGTCCCCGGCCCAGCATCACCCGCTCCACCGCCGGGTGCTCCCCCTCCAGGGCAGCCAGGTCCGCCGGGCCGTTCACATCGCCGTTGCAGCACACTATGTTTCGGCTCTCCCGCAGGATGCGCCCCAGGCCCTCCCGCCGGGCCGGGCGGCGGTAGTAGTCGCTGCGCACCCGCAGATGGACGGTGAGCTCACAGATGGGATAGCGGTTATAGAGCTCCAGCAGCGGCCAGAACTCCTCCGGGTCCTCCACGCCCAGCCGGGTCTTGACCGACACCGGCCCTTCCGCCCCGGCGTACACCTGGTCCAGAAAGCGCTCCAGCCCCTCCAGGTCCCGGAGGAAGCCGGACCCCTTCCCCTTGGCTACCACTGTGCCCGAGGGGCAGCCCAGGTTCAGATTGACCTCCCGGTAGCCCATGGCAAAAAGCTCGTTGGCTGCCCAGAGGAAGTCCCCGGCATTTTTGGTCAGGAGCTGGGGCACCACGTTCAGCCCCCGGTTACGTTCCGGGTCGATCTCCCGCTTTTCCCGCCGGGTAAATACATGATGCTGGCTGGGAGAGAGAAAGGGGGTATAGTACTTGTCCACACCGGTAAAAAAGCGGCTGTGGGTCTGCCGGTAACGGCAGCCGGTGACGCCCTCCATGGGCGCGCAGTAGCAGCGCATGGTCATCCGTCCTTGTCTGTTTGGTGAGATCAAAAGGCCCGCCGGGAGCAGGGTATTGCTCCCGGCGGGCCGGAACGTCCGATCAGAACAGGTCCTTTCGCTTCAGGATAATGGCCACCACACCGATGATGACCGCTGCAACAATCAGCGGGAACCACCAGAACTGATCCAGCGGCAGCCCCATCACGTTCATGCCGTAGAAGCCGAACACAATATTGGGGATGGTGAGCAGGATGGTGATGGAGGTCAGCACCTTCATGATCACGTTCAGGTTGTTGGAAATGACGGAGGCAAAGGCGTCCATCATGCCCGAGATAATGGAGGAGTAGATGTTGGCCATCTCGATGGCCTGGCGCACCTCGATGAGCACGTCCTCCAGCAGGTCGTGATCCTCCTCGTACAGGGTGATGATGCGGCCGCGGAGGATCTTCTCCAGCGTGACTTCGTTGGCCTTCAGGGAGGTGTTGAAGTAGACCAGGGATTTTTCCAGGTCCAGCAGCTGGATAAGCTCCTTGTTCCGCTGGGATTTGTAGAGCTGCCGCTCCATATAGTTGTAGATCTTGTCGATCTGCTTGAGGTACTGCAGGAAGCGCTTGGCCACCCGCAGCAGCATATAGAGGATAAAGCTGGTGCGCTTCTGGGTCTCGGCATTCTTCACCAGGCCGTCCTGAAAATCCTTGATAATGGAGGATTCCTTCAGGCAGACGGTGATGATGTGCTTTTCGGTGACGATAATGCCCAGGGGCAGGGTGGAATAGACCACTGCGTCATCCTTTTCCACTGAAGGCACGTCGATGATGATGAGCGTCTGACCGTCCTCGGTGTCGATACGGGAGGTCTCCTCCTCGTCCAGCGCAGCCCGCAGGAAGGTGGGCTCCACATTCAGCGTGGCGGCCACAGTATTGAGCTCGTCCTCGCTGGGATAGGTCAGATTCACCCAGCAGCCGTCCTGGATGGCATCCAGCTTCGTCATTTTTCCGTCAATAGTCTTATGGATCGAGAGCAAAAAAATCACGCCTTTCCATGGCGGGCCGCCTGAACTCAGGCGCAAAAAACCCGCGCATCTGTTTTGTCTCCTGCCGGCGGCCCCATGGGCGCGCCGGTGCGGCGGCAGCACAGACTGCGCGGGAGTTTCCTCACGCTATCGTCCGGTGCGCCGTTTGCCTGGTCTTATCCTTTCGTTTTCGACTCCAAGGGTCGCTGCTCACGGCGCATATCACTCCTTTGCTGGCCAAGCAGAATTGTGGAGCTTCCACGCTCCACAAGGGGACCGGCTCGCCGGTCTCCCTGCCTGGGATACCTGCCCGTCGGACAGGCCCTACGCAGCTTATTATACCCCTCAAATACCCGGATTGCAAGGGAAAAAAGGACGTCTCCCATTTTGGGAGACGTCCCTCTTGCTCAGTGTTTCTGATTAAAAATCTTGAAAATATCGTCCCAACCGTCATCGCTCATGCCGGAGCTCTCACTGATGGGCTCGGGAGCCCTGGCTCCCGCCTGGGCGGCGGAAGGCGCAGCCTTGTCGCTCTTCTGCTCCGCGGGGGCGGAGAAGGGTTTGTTGGACAGGGCGCCAGGATAGTTGTCCTCAAAACCGGTGGCAATGACCGTGATGCGGATCTCGTCCTCCATGGTCTCGTCGAAGCTGGTGCCGAAGATGATGTTGGCGTCGGGATGGACGGCCTGGCTGATCAGTCCGGCGGCGGCGTCCACCTCGTCCATACTCATGTCCAGCGGGCCAGTAAAGTTGACCAGCACGCCCTTGGCGCCGTCGATGGAGGTCTCCAGCAGGGGGCTGGAGATGGCCATCTTGGCGGCCTCCTCGGCCTTGTTCTTGCCGGCGGCCCGGCCCACGCCCATGTGGGCCATGCCCGCGTCCTTCATGACAGCGGACACATCGGCAAAGTCCAGGTTGATGAGGCCGGTCTTCTTGATCAGGTCGGAGATCGACTGCACGGCCTGACGCAGCACGTCGTCGGCGATCTGGAAGGCGTTGAGGAAGGTAATCTTCTGGTCGGTGGCATATTTAAGGCGCTCATTGGGGATGATGACCAGGCTGTCCACCTTGTCCTTCAGGTCTTCGATGCCCTTCTCGGCCTGCTGCATCCGGCGGCGTCCCTCAAAATTGAAGGGCTTGGTGACCACGCCCACGGTGAGGATACCCATCTCCTTGGCGATATCGGCCACAATGGGGGCCGCGCCGGTGCCGGTGCCGCCGCCCATGCCGGCGGTGATGAACACCATGTCGGTGTTCTCCAGAGTCTTGGAGATCTGGGCCCGGCTCTCCTCGGCGGCTTTGCGGCCCTTTTCCGGGTCGGCGCCCGCGCCGCGGCCGCCGGTGAGCTTCTCGCCCAGCTGTACTTTATATGTGGCCTTGGACACGTCCAGGAAGGGCTTGTCCGTATTGGCTGCGATGAAATCCACGCCGTCCACACCGGATTCGATCATACGGTTGACCACGTTGTTTCCGCCGCCGCCAACACCGATCACTTTTATCGTAACAACGTTATCAGGCCCTGTGTCAAGTCCAAACGCCATAGCTGTGCTCCTCCTATGTAAACAATTCGACGTAAAATTTGGTAAAAGCTTTTATTTTGTGTCTGCTTCCGGCTTCGAGACAATATCTTGATTTATTTTATCGCTCTTTTGCCGGTTGGTCAATAGCTCCCGCCGGATTTCCGCAAAGTTTTGGAACATCCGGGTACCAAAGACCACCACAGCCGCCAGGTAGAGGGGGATGCCCATTTTGTTGCCCAGCCAGGTCAGGAACACGGCGATGGCGGTATTCCCGATGGCTCCCGACAGGAAGATATTCAGCTTGAACTGTCCCTTGAGGCGGGCGTTGCTGCCGCCCAGGGCCGAATCCAGAGCGGCCAGCAGGCCGGCCGCGATATACAGCGAGGATTTGGCCGGGAAGGTCACCGGGGCCACAAAGCCCAGGGCCAGGCCAATGACCAGGCCCAGCAGTTCCATTCGCAGGACCATCAGCCCACACCTCCTTCGCCGCCCGAAGCCGGACGGAGGTAGTCGGTCTGGAGCGTGCCCTTGTACCGCTCGATGAGGAGCTGGTCGCTCATGGTGACCGTCACATTGATCTTCCACTGGCTGAGCACGTCCACCACGCCGTTGCGCATGGTGAGGGCGTTATACATAGTCGTGGGGTCGCCGATGGCATACAGGATGAAAGGCGCGGCGAAGCGTTTTCCGTTGACCATCACCACCGATCCGGCGCAGCGCACCTCGCTGGTGGCCAGGATGCGCTCCCCGTTGAAGGAGATGGCCTGAGCCCCGGCGTCCCGCAGCTCGTTGATGACCGAGAGCAGGTCGCTGTCGTGGATGAGGTAATCGGCCTCGTCTCCGGTGGTGTTCTCCGCCGTGGAATCGCTCATCACCACCATGACGCCGGGCCCCTCCACATCGGTGAGCCCCGCCGCCATGGAGAGGCGGTCCATCTCGGCCTTGAGGGCCTCGCTTGCCTCGCCGGAGGCCGCGGCATTGCGGTACTCCTCCAGCTCGGCCTGAGCCTCGCTCAGCCGGTCCTTCAGATCGTCCCGCTCGCTGCTCAGGTCATTGTAGAGCTCCTGCAGGGTCTCCAGGCGGCTGGCGCTGGTGGCATCCACCGCTGTGTTGATCTTGACGCTCTTGAGTTGGACCGCCAGCAGGAAGCCCAGCACGACGAAGGCGGCCATGACCGCCAGTTCGCCGCGCGCTTTTTTCTTTCGCATATGGCTTGGTTCCTCCTTAAGGTTCCACCGCCGGTGTGGGGGTGGGCGCCGGATCGCTCTCCGGCGCGGGGGTCTGGGCCGTGGTCTGGGTGCCGGGCAGCCAGCGTTCTGCCAGCAGCCACGCCTTATTGCCCTCGCTGGGCATCTGGAGCGTGCCGCTCACGGTCCCGTTTTTGGCCTCCAGCTCCTCCAGGGCCCGCTGGAGCCGCCAGGTCTGGCCGGAAAAATCGTCAAAAAGGGGCATCTCCACCGTCAGGCTCCCATCATAGCCGAAGCGTACCTGGTTTTCCGCCGAAAGATCGATGAAGTCGGTGAGATGTTCCGTCATGCCCCGCTCCTGCAGGGCGGAGAGCAGCCCGGTGAGGCTCTCCAGCTTTTTCTGCTCTTCCTCCTCCACCGCCAAGGGCAGCCCCACCGCGGGTGAGAGAGGCGTCAGGCCGGTGAGCACCGCCCGTCCCTGGGCCAGGGAGGCGTCCCCCTGCTCCAGCAGCTTGCACCGGGCGTCCATCAGCCACCAGCTCCCGCCGCTCTCCAGAGCGGCGACGGGGGCGCTCTCGGTCACCTGGATGACCAGGGTGTCCGGGAATTTGCGGCTGATGACAATGTCGTCGATATAGGGCAGCTTGGAGCGGATCTGCCGGTTCATCTCAAACTTGTTGAGCCGGAACAGGTTTTCCCCCTGCTCCACCCCGGCGGCGGCGATGATCTGCTCCTCGCTGTACCGGGTCTTGCCGGCCACCACGATCTGGTTGGCCCGGAAAAAGACGATGCAGCCCGTGACGATGGCGGCGAAGATGAGCAGGATGGACAGCAGCTTATACAGGGCGCTGAACCGCCCCCTGTTCCGCCGTCCCCGTTTTCTGCGTCTTGCCGCCATGCGTCCGTCCTCCGTCTGTGTCGATTTGTGATACCGGGCGGAGAGCCGCGCTCCGGCTCCTCCCGTTTTCAGTATACCAGCTGTTTTTCACCGGTATATGAAAAAATGTTAATAAATTTATGAACTTTGCTCTTCCCGGACGATATTGGCTCCCAGCCCCCGCAGGCTCTCCTCCAGGCGCCAGTAGCCCCGGTCCAGGTGCCGCAGCCCGGTGATCTCGCTTCTTCCCTCGGCGGCCAGAGCGGCCACCACCAGAGCGGCGCCGCCCCGCAGGTCGGCCGCCGTCACCGGCGCGCCCCGGAGCCTGGGCACACCGCACACCACGGCCACCCGGCCCTCCACCCGGATATCGGCCCCCATCCGGATCAGCTCATCCACATGGCGGTAACGGCTGTCAAAGATGTTTTCCACAAAGAGAGTGGTTCCTGTTCCTTTTGCCAGTGCCGCCATCAGGGGCGGCTGGGCGTCGGTGGGGAAGCCGGGATAGGGCGCAGTGTGAATGGGGCGCACGCCCCCGGGCATGCCGCCGCTGACCAGCGACAGCTCCCCGCCTCCGCTGCGGACAGAGCACCCCGCCTCCGCCAAGGCGGCGGTGACAGTGGACAGGTGGCCCGGACAGACCCCCGAAATCTCCACCTCACCTCCGGCGGCGGCCGCCGCGGCCAGATAGGTACAGGCCACGATCCGGTCCCCCATGACAGTGAATTCCCCTCCGTGGAGAGGCCTGCCTCCCTCAACGACGATCACGGAGCTGCCCGCCCCCCGCACGCTGGCCCCCATGGAGCGCAGGAAATTCTGGAGATCCACGATCTCCGGCTCCCGGGCCGCGTTGCACAGCACAGTGGTCCCCCTGGCCGACACGGCGGCCAGCATGGCGTTCTCGGTAGCGCCCACACTGGGCCGGGCCAGGATGACCTCCTGCCCGGTCAGGATACCGGAGCAGCGCAGCCTCCCGCCCTCCTCCAGGATCTCTCCGCCCAGGGAGCGGATGGCTGCCAGATGGAGGTCAATGGGACGGGGACCCAGTTCGCACCCGCCGGGGAAGGAGAGCTCCGCCTCTCCCATCCGGCCCAGGATGGCCCCCAGAAAGACCACGGAGGACCGCATCCCCCGCATCAGGGCGTCCGGGATATCCCATCGGGTGGGCTGCCCCGCGTCCACCGTCACGGTGTCCCCCTCCTGCCGGGCCTGACAGCCCAGGTGGCGCAGGATCTCCAGGGACGCGGTCACATCGGAGAGGGGCGGGCAGTTGCGGATCACGCTCCTCCCCGGCACCAGAAGGCTGGCCGCCAGGATGGGCAGGGCGCTGTTCTTGGCCCCGTGGACCCACACCCGGCCGTTAAGAGGGCGTCCGCCCTCCACGATCAATGCACTCATCATGTTCCGTCCTCCGCACATCGGTTTTGAATGGTAAACCATCCTATGCGGGCGGAAAAAATGGGTGAAACGGCTTATTTTTTCAAAAGGCCCAGCAGGGTCTTATAGATCTTCTCGCTGGCGTCGGGCACTGCCATATGCCGCAGCGCGGCCCCCATGGCATCCCGCTTTTCCTTGTGGGTGAGCAGGTCGGAGGCGATCTCATACAGCTTCTGGCCGGAGGAATCCTTCTCCGGCAAAAGCACGGCGCCGCCCGCCTCGGCGATGACCCGGGCGTTCTTGGTCTGGTGGTCGGCGGCCACGTTGGGTGAGGGCACCAGCACCGCGGGCTTGGCGATGGCGGTGAGCTCCGAGATGGTGGAGGCGCCCGCCCGGCAGAGCACCAGGTCGGCGGCGGCCATCACCAGAGGCATGTCGTAGATGTACTCCCGCACGTCGATGGAGGGATGGTCCTTCAGATCAATGCCCAGCTTGGGCAGGGTCTTCTGGATATTGGCAAAATCCCGTCCCGCGCCGTGGATGTGGTGGAAGGGCTCCCCCGCCTTGCACTCCAGGGCGATAAAGTCCACGATCTGCCGGTTCATCACCGACGCGCCCAGGCTGCCCCACACCGACACCACCACCGGCCGGTCGTCGGTGATGCCCAGCTTTTCACGGGCCTCCTTCCGGGTGTACTGGAAGAAGTCGCCCCGGACAGGAGTGCCGGTGACCACCACCTTGTCGGGGTCATCATAGTGGCTGCGGCTCTCCTCAAAGCCCACCATCACCTGATCCACCACCTTGGACAGGGCCTTGGTCGTCAATCCGGGCACGGCATTGGACTCGTGAACGGCGGTGGGAATGCCTTTGGCCGCCGCGGCATTCACGATGGGATAGGAGGCGTAGCCGCCGGTACCCACCACCAGGTCGGGCTTGAACTCCTTCAGGATACGGTTGGCCTGCCCCTTGGAGCGGCCCATGTTGATCACCGTCTTCACGTTGTGGCCGATGGCCGCGGGGGTAAAGGAACGGCGGAAATTGGTGATGGTCACGGTCCTGATGTCATAGCCCTCCTTGGGCACCAGGCGGGTCTCCATGCCGCCGTCCGCGCCCACGAAGAGCACCTTGCAGTCCGGGTCCCGGAGCTGGAACAGCCGGGCCAGGGCCACGGCGGGGTTGATATGTCCGGCGGTACCGCCGCAGGTAAAGAGTATATTCATCTCTCGTTCACTTCCATATCTCTTGATTTTACCCTCTGCAGATGAGGGGCTATCCCTGTTTGGCCGCCGGGATCTGCCGGGACACGCTGAGCACCATTCCCATCTCGACCAATTGTATCATCAGCGCGGTGCCCCCATAGCTGAAGAAGGGCAGGGAGATGCCGGTGGGGGGCAGCAGGTTGGTGACCACGCCGATGTTCAGAAACACCTGGCCGGCCAGCAGTGTGATGATGCCCACCACCAGCAGGGCGCCGAACCGGTCCCGGGCGTGGATGGCGATCCAGAAGCCCCGCAGGATCAGCAGCGCGAAGAGGAACAGGATGACGCAGGCCCCCACCAGTCCCAGCTCCTCGCAGACGATGGCAAAGATGTAGTCGTTCTCCGGCTCGGGCAGGAAATCGAACTTCTGCCTGCTCTTGCCCAGGCCCACGCCCAGCAGGCCGCCGGAGCCGATGGAATAGAGGGACTGGATGACCTGGTAGCCTTTTCCCCGGCCATTCATACCGTCGTTCCACGGGTCGCGCCAGATCTGGAGGCGCGTGCTCTGATAGCCGCTCATCATGATGATCAGCAGGGCCCCCAGGGCCACGCCGCCGCCGATGAACCAGTAGAGCTTGATGCCCGCGGCGAAAAGCACCGCCGCGCCGCCCAGCATGATGAGCAGGGTGCCCGACAGGTGGGGCTCCAGCATCATCAGGACAGCGACGGAAAGCAGGATGGCCGCGTAGGGCACCAGCTCCAGAAGGCCGATACGCTGCAGCAGGCGCAGCGGTCCGCTGAAATAGGACCGGGGATTGATGCGCCGGGGCTTTTCCGTGTTCCGCTTGCTCAACCGGGCGGCGAAAAACATGATCACGCCGATCTTGGCGATCTCCGAAGGCTGGAAGTTGATGGGTCCGATCTTCAGCCAGCGCTGGGCGCCCACGGTGGCCCTGCCGAAGCCCAGGGGGGTAAAGACCAGCAGCAGGCACACATAGCCCGCCGCCAGCACAAAGACCGACATCCAACGGAAGGACTGGTAATTGATCTTGGTCACCACGTACATGGCCAGCACGCCCGCCGCGGCAAAGCCCGCCTGTTTGACAAAGTAGTAGGCGGGATTGTTGTGGGCGGTCTTGGCGTCATAGAGCGCCGTGGCATAGGAGGCGGAAAAGACCATGACCACGCCGATGACGGTGAGCATCAGCACCAGCATGAGAAAGGGCAGGTCCACAGGTCCCCGTGCCAGCTGCTCCTCCACCGTCAGGTCGCGCTTTCGCTTTTTGGACAAGGGATCGCCTCCTTTGCGCTCCGCCGCTCCCGGCCGGGGGCGATGCGGTTACATGGGGTAGCGGTTCATTACACCCAGATAGGCCAGCAGACAGAATACCACGGTCACACTGGTAAAGACCACCACCAGCTTTACCTCGCTCCAGCCGCACATCTCAAAGTGGTGGTGGAGTGGGGCCATGCGGAAGATGCGCTTGCCGTGGGTGAGCTTGAAATAGGTGACCTGGATGATATCGGACAGAGTCTCCGCGATGTAGATGATCCCCACCAGGATCAGGACCAGGGGCATATCCAGGGCGAAGGCCATGCCGCACACCGCGCCGCCCAGGAAGAGGGAGCCGGTGTCGCCCATAAAGACCTTGGCCGGATGGAAATTGTAGATGAGGAAGCCCAGCAGGCCGCCCACCAGAGCCCCGGCGAACACGCCGATCTCGGCCCGGCCCCACATGCCGGCCACTACAGCGAAGAAAAGGGCCACCGGCACTGTCACGCTGCTGCACAGGCCGTCGATGCCGTCGGTCAGGTTCACGGCGTTCACCGTGCCCACCATGACAAAGGCAGCAAAGACCATGTAGACCACCCAGGGCAGCTGGAAGGTCACGTTGGCAAAGGGGATGTACAGGTCGGGGGTCAGGTAGCCCTCGTTGCGCAGCAGGATGGTAAAAACGATGGCCGCCGCCAGCTGGAGGAGGAATTTGGGGCCGGCGGTGAGGCCGGTATTCTCCTTCTTCTTCACCTTCATATAGTCATCCATAAAACCGATGACGCCGAACACCAGGGCGAACAGGTAGGTATACACGCCGCCCAGGTCGCCTACGGCCACGCTGCTCCAGCCCAGCACCGCCAGAGCCACCGCCATGGACAGGATGAACATGAGGCCGCCCATGGTGGGGGTGCCCTGCTTGGTCATATGCCAGGTAGGTCCGATCTCCTTGATGGCCTGACCGGCCTTCAGCCGCCGCAGGGCGGGAATAAGCAGCTTTCCCGCCGCAGCGGAGACCACGAAGCTCAGGAACATGCTCAGGATCACGCTGATATCCATTCTTTTGAACCTCCACACGTCTTTATGATTCCAATCACAACGACGTATTTTATCACACAGCACAGGATATTTCTACCCGAAACCATTTGGAACATTCCTGCAAATGTCACGAAAAATCCAGGGAATTGCCCCGGTCCTCCTCTGTTTTTGCCATAGCCGGGCGGGCCTGAGCCCCATCGGGGAAGCAGGCGGCCACCACCTCCCGCTCGTCCAGGTGGTGGCGGACGCCGCCGATCTCCTGATAGGTCTCATGTCCCTTGCCCGCCAGGAGCACCGTGTCCCCCGGCCGGGCCATGTTCAGGGCCAGGGCGATGGCCGCCCGGCGGTCGCTCTCCACCACGACCTTGGCTCCTCCCCCGTCCATCCCGGCCAGGATATCCCGGATGATGGCCCCGGGCTCTTCGGTGCGGGGATTGTCGGAGGTGACCACTGCCGTGTCGGCCAGGGCGTCGGCGATGGCGCCCATCACCGGCCGCTTGCTCCGGTCCCGGTCGCCGCCGCAGCCGAACACGCAGATCACCCGTCCCGGGGTGAAGTCCCGCACCGTGGTGAGGATATTCTCCAGCGCGTCCGGGGTATGGGCGTAGTCGATGATAACGGTGTAGTCGGTGGGGGTGGGCACCACCTCGATGCGCCCCTTCACCCCCCTGGCCTGGGCCAGGGCGTCGGCGATGGCCCCCAGCTCCAGCCCCAGGTTCAGCGCGCAGGCAATGACTCCCAGGGCGTTGTAGATGGTGAAGCCCCCGGGGATGGGCAGCCGCACCCGGCAGATGCCGCCCCGGATCACCGCCTCAAATTCCACATGTCCCGGGAAAAGCCGGATGTTCTTGGCGGTCAGGTCGGCCTCATCCTTGTTCTCTGAGTAGGTAAAGACCGGACAGGGGGCCGTTCCGGCGTAGTACCGCCCCGCCTCGTCGTCCAAATTGAGAATGGCACGGCCGCACTGGCGGAAGAGCAGGCCCTTGGCCTCCCGGTAGGCCTCCATGGTGCCGTGGAAGTCCAGATGGTCCTGGGTCAGGTTGGTGAAAATCCCGGCGGCGAAGCGGATGCCCTCTACCCGCCGCAGCACCAGCGCGTGGGAGGAGACCTCCATTACCACATGAGTGCAGCCGCTGTCCGCCATCTGCCGCAGCAGCCGCTGGACCTCCCAGCTCTCGGGGGTGGTGCGGCTGGCGGGAAGCACGGCGGGACCGATCATGTTCTGGTTGGTGCCGATGAGCCCCACCCGGGCGCCGGCGGCGCGCTCCAGCACCTCCTTGAGCAGGTAGGTGGTGGTAGTCTTTCCGTTGGTCCCCGTCACGCCGATGACGGTGAGCTCCCGCGCCGGATGGCCAAACCAGTTGGCCGACACCCCGGCCAGCGCCGCCCGGGCGTCTGGCACGGTGAGCCATGGGCCCTTCTCCTCCGGAGCATGTTCACAGAGGACCAGGGCCGCCCCCTTCTCCACCGCCTGACGGATAAAGCGGTGCCCGTCGGTCCGGTAGCCGGGCAGCGCCACGAAGAGCTCCCCCGGCCGGAGGGTACGGCTATCATATGAAATTCCTGAAATTTCCATTTCCGGGTCAAGCCCCGCCCCCAAAGGGGCGACGCCGGCCAAAACCTGGCGTAATTCCATACGTTCACCCCTTTGGGTCTTGAAAAAATGAGAACTGTCCGGACGAAGCGCCCGTGGGTGCTCCGCCCTCTTTTGTTACAGCCCGGTACCCGCGCCGCCGCTGGCGGTGCTCTGGATAAAGTGGACCTCCACTACAGTGCCCCGCTCCACCTCGGTGCCGCCGGCAATGGCCTGGCTCTCGGCCTTTACGTCGTCGCCCACGGTCAGTCCGGTGGATTTCAGATAGAGGCCCGCATCGGCCATGGCCTGCTGGGCCTGCTCCCGGGTCTTGCCGGTAACGTTGGGTACGGTCACCTTGTCGGTGGGCTTGTCGGCCCCCATGTAGAGGATGACCTTACTGCCGCCGGGGATGGCCACGCCCTGGGCGGGGATCTGGGCGGTAACGGTCTCGCCGTCTCCCACCGTGCGCACGTCCAGACCGCTCTCCTTCAGCTTTGCCGTGGCGTCGGCGAGGGTCATGCCGGTCACGCCGGGCACCGGCATATCCATGGCGGCCTTCTCCTCATCGGTGTACTGTTTGGCCACGCCCAGATAGTCCAGGATGTCAGGCAGCAGCTTGCCGGCCTGGAGGGCGGCCATGTTGCCGCCGCTGATGTAGTAGCCACCAGCGGTGAAGTTGGAGTTGGGCCCGGTGGGCTTGGGGTTGTCGTAGGCAATGAGGACCACCACCTGGGGATCGTCCGCCGGGGCGAAGCCCAGGAAGGAGACGATGGTGTGGTCCTTCTCCGTGGTCTGGGAGGAGCCGGTCTTACCGCCGATGCGGTAGCCGGCCACATAGGCCTGCTTGCCGGTGCCGGGGGGCTTGACCACGCCCTCCAGAATGGTGCGGCAGCGCTCGCTGGTCTGCTCGCTGATGACCTGGCGCACCTCGGTGGGCTGGGTATGGCTGAGGACGCTGCCGTTGGCGTCGGTAATGCTCTCCACCACATAGGGCTTCATCAGGTGGCCGCCGTTGATGACGGCGGAGGCCGCGGTGATGAGCTGGATGGGGGTCACCTCAAAGCGCTGGCCGAAGGAGGCCACCGCCAGGTCCACGCTGGTGAATTTGTCCCGGGGCCAGATGCTGAAGTCGGTAGGAGCCCGCTCGCCCAGCATGTCGATTCCAGTCTTTTCCTTGAAGCCGAAGGCCTCCAGATAGTCGTAGAATTTCTCGGTGCCCAGCTTCTGGCCGATGGAGATGAAGGCGGGGTTGCAGGAGTTGGCCACCGCCTGGGCCAGGGTCTGGGTGCCGTGTCCGGTGCGCTTGGAGCAGCGGATGGGACTGGAATAGCCCTTGACTGTCACCTGGCCGGAGCAGCTGAAGCTGCTGTTCTCGTTGACCACGCCCTCCTCCAGGGCGGCGGCCAGCACCATGGACTTGAAGGTGGAGCCGGGCTCGTAGGTATCGGTGATGGCCTTGTTGTTCCACTGCTCGTAGAGGATATCCAGGCTTCTGGTGTTCTTCTCCTCATCAGTAAGCGCGGCGTCGTTGGCCACCGCCTGGAGCTTTGCGAGCAGATTCGGGTCGGTGATGGTGCGGGGATTGTTCAGGTCATAGGTGGGGGAATTGGCCCAGGCCAGGATGGCGCCGGTCTTGGGGTTCATGGCGATGACGAAGCCGCCGTTCTGGGCCTCGAATTTCTCCACACCCTCGGCCAGGATGCGTTCACAGTAGTACTGGATGGTGGCGTCGATGGTCAGGTGCAGATCGTTGCCGTCCACCGCGTCCTCGTAGTCCTCGTAGCGGTAGAGCATCTGGGTGCCGCGGCCGTTCTTGGCAGTGACGATGCGGCCCACCTGTCCGCCCAGCTCCTCGTCATAGATGGCCTCCATGCCGTAGGCGCCGTGGTTGCCGTCGTTGGTGTTGACCCAGCCGATGACCTGGGAGGCCAGGCTGTTATAGGGATAGTACCGTTTGGCGCTGGGCATGATGTAAATGCCGCTGGACAGGCCGTTTTTACTGACATATTCCCGGACCTTGTCTGCCTCCTCCGACTCCACCTCGGTCTTGATGACCTCGCTCATGGAATTGGTCTTGGCCAGACGCTTGAGGATCTCCTCCTCCTCCACCCCCAGGATGGCGTTCAGGTTCCGGGCGATGGATTCGTTGGTGGGCTCGTCGTAGCCGGGCATGAGCTTCTCCCGTTTCTCCGGGTCGGTCTCGGCCAGGGCCTTTTCCACCTTTTCCGCGTACTTTTTCTGGCACTGGATGATCTCCCGGGGGGAGAGCTGGATGTAATAGGCCTCGGCGCTCATGGCCAGGGGACTGCCCTTGCTGTCGTAGATGGTGCCCCGGTTGGCGGTGACCGCCTGATCCCAGGTCTGCTGATCCAGCGCCTTGGCCTCCAGCTCCTCGTGCTGGACGATCTGGAGCTGGTAGAGCTTGGCGACCAGCGGCACAAAGGCCACCACGCCGCACAGCACCATCAGGAACAGGGATCGTCCCAGGATGGTCCGGTTGGCCCTCCGGTCCGTATTTGGCTTTTTTCTGTCGTTTTTCATGCCATTCTCCTTGCAAATACTGCAGGAGGGCGTAAGAAAACTCAAATTTTCTTACGCCCTCAATCTGGAGGCCGCCCGGGGCAGCCCATGTTCTCTTTTTAGGGGTTGCACTTCACTATATGGGGGATCAGCGGAAATATTCCACCACGGCGCCGCCCAGCTCCTTCAGGCTGGCCAGCAGCCCTTTCAGGCCCTTTACCGGCTGCTCGCCGGTGCAGATCTCCACCGCGTCGGGCTCGGACAGGTCCACATAGCAGATCTGGCTGTCCTGGGGCCGGATCATGGCGCCGCTGGCCGTCATAGACTGCTCGATGTCGCTGGGGTCATAGGCCAGCGCATACTGGGCCCGCAGCTTGGCCTCCTCGCTCTGAAGGACCACCATCTCGTTCTGAAGCGAGACCACCTCGTCGGAGAGCTGGGAGAGCTGCACATAGCTCATGATGAGCAGCGTGGCAAAGACCGCCACCGCCGCAAAGCCCACCACGGCAAAGACGGAGACCTGACCCGCTTCCCGCACCTGAACCTTGGGCCGGGCCACGGCCCGTTCCCTGGGGCGAACGCTGGGACGGGGCTGCAGGACCTCCTCCCGGGCCAGCCGGCGGGCGGCGGAACCGTCGTAAGAGGCGTTCCCCGGCATATTGCCATAGGCATATCTTGTTTTCCGCTTCGTCATAGCCGCCATGGGGACCAACTCCTTCTCCTTTGTGACCGGTATTAACGCTTTTCCGCCACCCGCAGCTTGGCGCTGCGGGCTCTTGGGTTCTCCTCCAGTTCCTGCTGGCCGGAGACGATGGGTTTCCGGGTCACCAGCCGGATCACCGGCTCCTTCCCGCACACACAGACGGGGAAATCCGGCGGGCAGGTGCACCCCTTTGCAAATTCCGCCAGACCGTTCTTCACGATCCGGTCCTCCAGCGAGTGGAACGAGATCACCGCCAGCCGCCCGCCGGGGTTGAGCCGGGGCACGGCGGCGCGGATCATCCGGTCCACCGAGGAGAGCTCGTCGTTCACCGCGATGCGGATGGCCTGAAAGCACCGCTTGGCGGGATGCTGCTTCTCTCTCAGGGCCTTGGCCGGCATGGCCGAGCGGATGACCTCCACCAGATCCAGGGTGGTCTCGATGGGCCGCTCCTGCCGGCGGCGTTCAATGGCCGCGGCGATGGGGCCGGCATAGCGCTCCTCCCCGTACTGGGAGAAGATGCGCCTGAGTTCCTCCCGGGGCCACTCGTTCACCACCGTCCGGGCGGTAAGGGTGTCGCTCCGGTCCATGCGCATGTCCAGCGGCGCGTCGGCCATGTAGGAAAAGCCCCGCTCCGCGTCGTCCAGCTGGGGGGAGGACACCCCCAGATCAAAGAGCATGCCGTCCACTCCGGTCAGGCCAAGCCCGTCCAGAATGGCGTCCAGCTCGCAGAAATTGCTGTGTACCAGGGAGATTCGGTCCATCCAGGGTGCCAGCCGTTCCCGGGCCGCGTCCAGCGCGGCCTGGTCCCGGTCCACGCACACCAGCCGCCCGGTGGTGAGCCGGGCCGCGATCTCCCGGGAGTGGCCCGCCCGGCCCAGAGTGCCGTCCAGATAGATCCCGTCCGGCTTGATGTTCAGCGCCTGGATGCACTCCTCCAGCAGCACGGGGCGGTGAATAAACTCTGCCATACCGGACCGGTCTCCTCTCACGAATCAGTGTTAAAGTCCCAGCAGGAGCATGGTCTCGGCCACCTGCTCCGGAGAGAGCTCCCGCTTCTTCTTGGCCTTCCAGCTCTCAGCGTCCCAGATCTTGGCCTTGTCGTTGTTGCCCACCACCACCACGTCCCGGCCCAGACCGGCGTAGTCCCGCAGGTCCTGGGGGATCATGATGCGCCACTGGCTGTCCGGCTCGCACTTGGCGGCGTTGCCGAAGATGACGTCCATGGCGGCGGCCTGGCTGCTGGGCAATTCGGCCACCCGGTCCTTCAGCTTCTGCCACGTGGCCTCCGGATACATGACCAGATATTTGCACACGCCTGCCGCGTCCCGGTTGGCGCCCACAGCGATATGGAAGGTAGCGCCCAGCTCGTCCCTGAGCTTGGCGGGGAGGAACATACGGCCCTTGGCATCGATGATGTGCTCATAGGTGCCGGTCATCTCCTCCTCACTCCCTCCATTTTACTGTTTGATTCCTCATTTAAGCTCCATTTTACTCCACTGCAGTTTTTAGTATAAATGTTTTGTAACCAGATTGCAAGACTTTGTTTTACTCTTTTTCAGAAAAATGTCCGCAATTTCTGCTCAGAATCGAAAAAATCCGAACAAAAACATATGTTCGATTAAAATAATATTTTTCTCCTGTTACCATTCTGTATCCATCCGGTCCAAAAAAAGCCTCTTATCCCCCAATCGGGCAAAAAAGAGCACCTGGGCCCTAAAATGGAAAAAGCACGGGCCCCCGAAGGGACCCGTGCTTTCCGTCTGTCCGTCTCAATGCTGGTCGTTGGCCGCATCGTACACACGGCTGTTCCCGCCGGCGGGGGCGGCGTTGTTCAGGCTGGCCGCCGCGCTGCGGAAACGGGAGCGGGACTTCTTGATCTCGTCGTAGGCCTCGGCCACCGCCTCCTCCGTGCGGCGGAGGGCGTCCTCACAGTACTCGTTGGCCGCCCGGCGCAGCTCACGGCTGCGCTCCTCGGCCTGGCGGACGATCTCATTGCCCCGCTGCTTGGCCTGGGCCAGCAGCTCGTCCTCAGCCAGGATCTGGCGGGCGTGCTCCTCCGCCTGCTTGCGGATCAGGTCGCCCTCCCGTTTGGCGGAGGCCAGGTAGTCGCTCCGGGTGGCGATGAGCTTTTTCGCCTCGCTGAGCTCCATGGGGAACTGGCCCCGGATCTCGTCCAGCAGATCCAGTGCCTTGTCCCGCTCGATGATACACTTGTCGCTGCTCAGAGGCACGCCCTTGGCCTCGTCGATCATTTGATAGAGTAAGTCCATCAGTTCTTCCACGCCGCTGGCCATTACTCAGCCCTCCTCTGTCTCATTCGTTCATTCACATCGTCGATGATCTCCCGCGGCACAAAGTCCGAGAGGTCTGCCCCGTAGCGGGCCATCTCCTTGACCACGCTGGAGCTGATATAGGTATACTTGGCGCTGGACGGCATCAGCATGGTGTCCAACTGGGGGTTCAGCTTCCGGTTGATGAGGGCCATCTGCATCTCATTTTCATAGTCGGACACCGCCCGCAGGCCCTTGATGAGGGTACAAGCCTTCTTCACCTTGGCGTACTCGGCCAGCAGGGTGGAGGTGCAGTCTACCTCCACGTTGGGCAGACGCTCCACCACCTTGCGGATCAGGTCGGCCCGCTCCTCCGGCGTGAACAGGCCGGAATTCCGCTTGTCCGAGTTGACGGCCACGCAGACGATGAGCTTGTCGAAGCAAACCGCCGCCCGCTTGATGATATTCAGATGCCCCAGGGTGATGGGGTCGAAGCTGCCGGGATAAATGGCGATCTTCACGGGATACCTCTCCTCTCCCGGCGGGCTTCGGTCACAGGCCCCGCCGGTACAGGGTGATCTTGATCTTGCCGTACCGGTACTCCCTGCCCTTCTCATAAGGGGCTTCCAGGGCGGGAAGGACCTGGTCTGCGGCACTTTCGCAGACCATTATACCATTCTCGGTCAGGATGTCAATCGCGGCCGCCTCTTTGACGGCCTTTTCCAGCAGGCCGGAGGCGTAGGGCGGGTCCAGCAGGATCAGGTCAAATTTCTCCCGGCAGGAGGCCAGGAAGGACAGGGAATCCCCCTGCACCACCCGGGCCTGGTCGGCCAGGCGGGTGACCTGCAGATTCTCCCGGATCACGGCCGCCGCCTCCCGCCGCAGGTCCACGAAGGTACAGTGGGCCGCCCCCCGGGACAATGCCTCGATACCCAGCTGCCCGGTGCCGCCGAACAGGTCCAGCACTCTGCGGCCCTCGATATCGAACTGGATGATGTTGAAGATGGACTCCTTCACCTTGTCGGTGGTGGGACGGGTCTCCATTCCGGGGAGTTCTCTCAGCTTCCGTCCCCTGGCGGTACCGGTGATGACGCGCATGGCACTTCTTCCTTTCTCACGGCAGCGGGTCGTCCCGCCGCGGCTCCTTCCGAAAATACGCAAAGACCGCCTGGGCGGTATTTTTGGGCACCACGCCGGAGAGCTCCTCCAGACTGGCCGCCCTGATATTCTTGACACTTTTGAAGTGTTTGATGAGCTGGGCGCGGCGCTTCTCCCCCACGCCCGGTATGTTGTCCAGCACCGAGCCCTGGACCCGTCCCTTGCGCTGCAGGCGGTTGAACTCGATGGCAAAACGGTGGGTCTCCTCCTGGATCTGGCCGATGAGGGAGAAGATGGCCGGATTGCCCTGGATGCCAATCTCCTTTCCCTCCGGGGTCACCAGGGCCCGGGTGCGGTGGCGGTCGTCCTTCACCATGCCGAACACCGGGATCGTAAGGCCCAGCTCCGTCAGGACCTTCACCGCCACCCGGGCGTGGGTCACGCCGCCGTCGATGAGGAGCACGTCCGGCTTCTCCCCAAACTTCTCATCCCCGTCCAGATAGCGCCGGAACCGGCGGGTGAGCACCTGCTCCATGGAGGCGTAGTCATCCGGATGCTCCATGTCCCTGAGCTTGAAGTGGCGGTAGTCCCGCTTCAGGGGCTTTCCGTTGACGAACACCGTCATGGAGGCCACGATGTCGTCGTCGCCAGTGTTGGAGATATCATAGGCCTCCATCCGCCGGGGAAAGTCCGGGATGTCCAGCATCCGCTGGAGCAGCTCCAGCAGCTTGCTCTGCCGCTCCTCCCGGGAGGTGGCGCGCTCCACCTCCTCCGCGGCGTTCTTGTTGGCCAGACGGATCAGGTCCATCTTGGCCCCCCGCTGGGGGGTAACCAGGTTCACCCGCCGCCCCGCCGCCTCGGAGAGCATCCGGGTCACCGGGACCTCGTCCTCCAGCTCGCAGGGCAGCAGGATCTGTTTGGGCAGATTGCCCCGGCCGCCGTAGTACTGCCGGATCAGCGCCGAGACCACCGCCCCCTCGTCCTGCTCCATGGGGGTCTCCATCAGGTCCCAGTCCTTGGCGGCCAGGTCCCCCTCCACGTAGTGGAGCACCACGAAGCAGCTTTTGGCCGCGCCCCGGTGAAAGCCCACCACGTCGGTGTCCGCCAGGCTGCCGGCCACCACCTTCTGCCGTTTGCCCAGCAGCTCGATGGCCCGGTAGCGGTCCCGCAGCTCGGCGGCCCGCTCGAAGCGCAGCTCCTCCGCCGCCCGCTCCATCTCGGAGAGCAGGTCGTCCCCCACCTCCTGGAACTTGCCCTCCAGCAGGCGGATGGCCTGGCCGATGGCCTCCCCGTAACGGGACTGGTCCATCTCCTTCCGGCAGTAGCCGTCGCACTGGCCCATGTGGTAGTTGAGGCATGGCCGCTCCTTCCCGATGTCCCGGGGAAACCGCCGGCTGCAGGAGGGCAGCTTCAGCGCCACGCGCAGGGCGTCCACGATGACCTGGGTGCTGCCCCGGCTGCCGAAGGGGCCGAAATACCGTGCCCCGTCCTCCTCCACCCGGTTGGACAGGGAGAACCGGGGGTACTCCTCCTTCACGCTCAGGCGGATATAGGGATAGCCCTTGTCGTCCTTGAGCAGGATGTTGTAGTGGGGCTGGTGGCGCTTGATGAGGGAGTTCTCCAGCACCAGGGCCTCGAACTCCGAGTCGGCCACGATCACGTCGAAGTGGTCGATCTGGCTCACCATGGCCCGGGTCTTTTCGGTGTGGGAGGCGGAATCCTGAAAATACTGGCTCACCCGGTTCTTCAGGGCCTTGGCCTTGCCCACGTAGATGACCGTGTTTTTGGCGTCCTGCATGATATACACACCTGGCTTCAGCGGCAGGGCGTGGGCTTTTTCTTTCAGTTCATCGAAGGTCATGGGAAAAAACCGCTCCTCTCTCCGCTGAATTTCCCGGACGCGCTGCCGCTGGGCGCGCAGCGCCCCGGTGCCTGCGCCGTCCGAGCGTTTTGCCGCCGGCAAAACCTCGCCGCAGACTGAATTCATTTCCGGCGAGGATGTCAAATCGTTTGAGGGCCCCAAACGGCGCAGGCTCCGTTTGGGAGAGGGCGCGGGCTTTTTCTTTCAGTTCATCGAAGGTCATGGAACGCACTGTGCCCCTTTCCCCCGATCAGCCCTCCGGCAGCATCGGGTCGTACATCATAATGGCGTGATTCTCGGTAATGAACTCGTCTCCCACCTGGTTCCCCGCTTGGTCGAACACCCGGCGGAACGGGCTGTTATGCCGGGTATAGCCGCCCCAGTATTCCCCCTGGATGGCGTGCTCCTTTTCATAGACCTCATACCGGTGCTCCTGGGGCTGGTCGGCATACCACGCCCCCTCCAGATAGGCGTCCCCCACCCGGAGGGAGAGCCGCCAGGTCTGGGATGTATCGTTGCGTATCATCAGATCCACGTAGTTGTAAAAGCAGGTGGCTCCGCTGCCGAAGGGCTGCTTCCGGTCCGAGTCGGGGAACACGTCGTAGCCGTGGCGGTGACGCTCCGTCACCGTCAGCGGGGTGTGCAGGGTCATCCAGTAGATCAGGTTGGTCATCTGGCATAGTCCACCCCCGATGCCGGAAGCCACCGTACCGTTGCGGAGGATCATACCCTCCCGGTAGCCCTTTCGCCATGTGGGCTTGCCCACCTGCTTCCAAAAGGACAGGGTCTCCCCCGGCCGCAGCACTACCCCGTCCAGCCGCCCGGCGGCCAGACGCAGGTTGGTCACCTTACTGTGCTGGAGAGCCATGTCCACATCCTTGAGCCTGCGGAGCAGCGGTGTGCGGTGGGAGGCGCAGAGACAGGAGCAGCCGTTCTCCGGCCGCTGCCGGGCGAACCGGAAGCCCCCGGCCAGCCACAAAAACCGGCGGCGGCACTGCAGCGCCCAGGCCCCCAGCTTCAGCCGCAGATCGCTCCGCCCCACCGGCTCCGGCGTAATCGACAGTTTCACAGGGCATTCCTCCGTCTATCAAAAAAAGCGCCGCGGCAAGCGGCGCTTTTTTCTTCTGCGCGAAGTTATTCCGAGAAATTGGAGCCGATGAGGTCGATCAGGCCCTCCACGGCGTCCTTCTCATCCGGGCCGTCCGCGATCAGATTGATGGACGTGCCCTTCACGATACCAAGGGAGAGCACACCCAGCAGACTCTTGGCATTCACTCTGCGCTCGTCCTTTTCCACCCAGATGGAGCTCTTGAATTCGTTGGCCTTCTGAATGAAGAAGGTAGCCGGACGCGCATGCAGGCCGACCTGGTTATTTACCATTGCCTCTTTCATATACATAAGCGTTTCCTCCCCATATGCACCACGGGCATATTCTGTATATAGCATAGCAAATTTGTCCCACCCCGTCAATGACCATTTCCACAAATTCCGGCGGAGGACCTCTGGCATTTCGCCGTCGCTATCCACGAATTTCCCATTTTTTCCGTTTAATCCGGGATAAATCATTCTTTTTTCCCGTCAAAACAGGTCTGTACCGGTTTGTTGTTTCAGCCCCGCTGCCGCCGCGCCGCAAGGGGATGTTTTTATTTCAGCTCAGCCACGGTCACGCCGTCCTCTCCCTCACCGTAGCGGCCGGGACGGAAGGACTTCACATAGCGGCTGCGTTTCAGGTAATCCCGCACGGCCTTGCGCACCGCGCCGGTGCCCTTGCCGTGGATGATGGTGACCTCGTGGAGCTTGCCCATCATGGCGTTGTCCAGGAAGAGCTCCAGCGCGCCGATGGCCTCGTCGGTCATCATCCCCCGCAGGTCCACCTCGGGCGCGGCCCCCAGGCTGCGCAGCTTGTGCTCGGCCTGCCGCACCACCCTCCGGGCGGTCTTTTGGGTCTCGCTCTCCCCCTCGGCCACCCGCACCTCGCTCTGTTTGGCGGTGATCTTCAGGATGCCGGCCTGGAGCTGAAGGGAGCCGTCCCTGTTCACAGCCAGCACCGTGGCCCGGGTGCCCATTTTCACCAGCTCCACCGTGTCTCCCGCCTTTGCCGGACGGGTGGGAGGGGGCGCCGGCTCCTGGGGACGCTCCCCCAGCTTGTCCTCCGCCTGGTTGATGCGGCCCTTGAGGGCGGCCCGGGCGTCGTTGACGGTCTGCCAGTCCTCCTCCTTCCGCTGGCGGCGGCGCATGTCGTTGAGCTCCCGGAACACCTGGTCGGCGGTATTGCGGGCGTCGTCCAGGATAGCCCGGGCCTCAGCCTGGGCCTTCTCCACCGCCTTGGCCCGCTCCTTCTCCAGTTTCTCCCGGTACTCCCGGGCCACCTTGGCCGAGTCCTCCATCTCCCGGCGGAGCTTGCGGGCGGCCTCCTTTTCCCTCTCCATCTCCTGACGCTGCTCGTCCAGCTGGGTGAGCACGTCCTCAAAGCGCACGTTCTCCGCGTCGATGCGGGCCGCGGCCTTCTGGATGATATACTTGGGCAGTCCCAGCCGCTCCGAGATGGCGAAGGCGTTGGACTTGCCCGGGATGCCGATGAGGAGCCGGTAGGTGGGCCCCAGAGTGTCCACATTGAACTCACAGGAGGCGTTCTCCACACCGGGGGTGGTCATGGCGTAGACCTTAAGCTCGGCATAGTGGGTGGTGGCGGCCACCAGCGCCCCCAGTTCCCGGGCGCTCTCGATGATGGCGGCGGCCAGGGCGGCGCCCTCGATGGGGTCGGTGCCTGCCCCCAGCTCGTCAAAGAGAATGAGAGTCTCGTCGTCAGCCTCCTGCAAAATGCCCACGATGTTCACCATGTGGGAGGAGAAGGTGGACAGGCTCTGGGCGATGGACTGCTCGTCGCCCACGTCGGCCAGCACCCGGGAGAACACCATGATGTGGCTGTCGGCGTCCACCGGGATGTGGAGGCCGCACTGGGCCATCAGCACCAGCAATCCGATGGTCTTGAGTGTGACCGTCTTGCCGCCGGTGTTGGGGCCGGTGATGACCAGGGTATCGAAGCTCTCCCCCAGCATCAGGTCGTTGGGCACCGCCCTGGCCGGGTCCAGCAGGGGGTGGCGTGCCCGGTGGAGATAGATCCCCCGCTCCGCGATCCGGGGCTCGCTGGCGTGCATCCGGCAGGACAGCTTGGCCCGGGCGAAGATCACATCCAGCAGGATGAGCAGGTCGTAGTTCTGGGCGATGTCCTCCCGGAAGGAGGCGCACTCGGCCGAGAGCTCGGCCAGGATGCGCTCGATCTCCTTCTCCTCCCGGGCCTGGAGCTCCCGCAGCTCGTTGTTGGCCTTGACCACGCCCATGGGCTCGATGAAGAAGGTACCGCCGGAGGAGGACACATCGTGGACCAGGCCGGGGATCTCGTTCTTGTGCTCCGACTTGACGGGCACCACATACCGGTCGTTGCGCATGGTGATGATGGCGTCCTGAAGGTATTTGGCCTGATTGGAGGAGATGAGCTTGTTCAGGATGTCCCGCACCTTGCTGGCGGTGGAGCGGATGTGCCGCCGGATGTCGGCCAGCTCGGGGCTGGCCGAGTCGGCGATCTCGTCCTCCCCCACGATGGAGCCGGTGATCTTCTCCTCCAGATAGCGGTTGGGGGTGAGGGATGCAAACAGGTGGTCGATGCAGGTGCCGGCGCTGCCGGAGCGGCCGTCGGCATATTCTTTGGCCGAGCGGGAGGCCCGCAGGACGGCGGCGATGTCCAGCAGCTCCCGGGTGTTCAGCGCGCCTCCCATATTGGCCCGCTGAAGGGAGGCGTCCACCGGCTTGACGCCGGAGAAGGACGGGGTGCCGCTGAGGGTCATCAGGTCCACCGCCGCGGAGGTCTCGGCCAGGCGGCGGCGCACATCGTCGGCATCGGTGAGAGGCCGCAGGGCGGCGCAGCGCTCCTTGCCCTCCGCCGTCACCGCCTGGGCCGCCAGCAGCTCCAGCACCCGGGGCAGCTCCAGCGTGTGTATGGATTTTTCAAACAGGTCGCTCATAAGAAATCGCTCCCGATCGTTCTGTTTCCGGGGACCGCCTTCGCCGCCCCCGTTATATGGTTTGGCCCCGCCGCTCCGCCCCGCCCTCAGGCGGGCAGGCCGGAACGGCCAGCGTTTTATAAAAGTCCAGGGTACGGAAGCCCCGGTCAAGCTGGGTCACCAGAAAGCGTTCGCAGATCCGGCCCATCCGTTCCAGCTCCTCCCGCCCCAGTGCGAAGGAAAAAAGCCGCTTGGGATCCCCATAGATCACATGGCGCATGGCGGAGAGCACCCCTTTGCTCAGCGGCACGGAGGCCCCTTCCCCTGCCTCCGGGCGGCAGCGGCCGCAGTGGAGCACGCCGTCGGTGAGCTGGAACCGGGGATCCTCCGGCTCCGGCGTGCCGCAGACGGCGCAGGCGTCCAGCAGGGGCTCGTACCCCGAGAGGGCCATCAGTTTGAGCTCAAAGGCACTCTTCACCAGCCCCAGGGGCTTGTTCAGCTTGTCCAGGGCGTAGAGTGAGTTGAGGATGAGGGACAAAAGGGCAGGATCGGCCACTCCCTCCCCCGCCAGGTTCTCCAGTACCTCGGCAAAGTAGGAGCCCAGAGCCAGCTTCTCCACGTCGGACCGCACCCCCCAGAAGAGCTCCAGGGGCTCGGCCTCGTTGAGGGTATAGTGATCCCGGTACTCGAACAGGGTCATCTCCGAATAGGCCAGCAGCTGGCAGGCCGCCGCCATACGGCTCCCCTTCCGGCGGCAGCCTCTGGCCTTCACCGTCACCTTTCCCGCCTCCCGGGTGAGCACGGTCAGGATCTTATCCGATTCCTTGTACTGCACTTCCCGCAGTACAAGGGCCTGGGTGGTCGTCAGCATGGCTCGCTCCTCATGATATGTACAGGGCTTTCGCCCTGGTTCAGGCCGTCTTGTCCTCCCGCGCGCAGGCTTCCTCCGCCCGCTGCAGCCAGCCCGCCAGGGCGGCGGCCTCCGGCAGACCGGTGGCCCAGAACAGCTTCCAAAGTGTTTCCGCGTCCATCCTCCGCGCCTCCCTTCGTACCCTTAGGTTGGCCGGAGCGGGGGGCATTATGAACGGTAAATATTTGCGCGGCAAAGACGGCTCGCCTTACTCGTCCTTGTAGCCGAAATCGTGGATCAGATTCAGATTGTCCCGCCAGTTTTCTTTCACCTTGACCCAGGTCTGGAGGTACACCTTGGCGCCCATGAAGCGCTCGATATCCTGCCGGGCCAGGGTGGAGATCTTTTTGAGCATGGCGCCGCCCTTGCCGATGATGATGCCCTTGTGGCTGTCCTTCTCGCAGTAGATGGTGGCGTCGATCTCGATGACGCCGTCCCGCTCCCGCTCGGCAAAGCGGATGAGCTCCACGGCGGTGCCGTGGGGGATCTCCTTGTCCAGGCAGAGGAGCAGCTTTTCCCGGATGATCTCGGCGCACACCTGCCGCTCGGGCTGGTCGGTGACCATGTCCTCCGGGAAGAGCTGGGGCCCCTCGGGCAGGAAATTGGACAGCACGTCCAGCACCTCCTCCACTCCCTCGCCATTTTTGGCGGAGATGGGCAGGACGGCGCTGAAGGCGTGGGCCTCGGAGTAGACGCGGATGACCTCCAGCAGCTTCTCCTTCTCCACGGTGTCGATCTTGTTGATGACCAGCACGGAGGGCACGTCCAGGCTCTTAATGCGCGCGATGAGCTCGGCCTCGGGGCCGCCCACGTTGGGGATGGGCTCCACCAGCAGGAGCACCGCGTCCACATCGGCCACGCTGTCCTTGACCACCTTGACCATGTAGTCGCCCAGCCTGGTCCGGGCCTTGTGGAGGCCGGGGGTGTCCATAAATACGAACTGGCACTCGCCCCGGTTCACCACGGCGCAGATGCGGTTGCGGGTGGTCTGTGGCTTGTTGGTCACGATGGCGATCTTCTCGCCCACCAGGGCGTTGGTCAGGGTGGACTTGCCCACGTTGGGCCGGCCCACGATGGATATCATTCCGGATCTTTTAATGTTCATTCAGGTGTTCCTCAACTTTCTTGAGCATTATAGTAGGTATCCTCCGCCCATTTGGCAGGGTTTTCCTCAATATAGTTCCAGATGCGGAGAAAATCGTTGTCATTCCGGATCACATGGTCGTAAAAGGAAGTCTGCCAGATGGCTCTCCCAGCTTTTCGGGCAGATATGGATTTTACTCCGCCCACAATGGCGGGGATCGTAGGGCGGGGCGCCCCCGCCCCGCTGTTTTCGATCCGCAAAAGCAGATGGACATGGTTGGGCATAATAACGTAGTGCTCCAGGAATACCCCCGGATAAACCAGCGAGATATTTTGGATCAGGCCGTCCACCATCTTCCCTATGGGCGTCAGCGTGACCAGCGGCGGGGCGAGGGCGCCCCGCCCTCCAGAAGATAATATGCATTTCCTGTCTTTTGTGCAAAAGGTGACGAAATAGGCGCCGGCCTGCGCATAGTCCCAGTCCTTCAGACGGGGATGCTTTCGGCGGGGCAGGTTCATCTGGCGATCCCCAGCGCCCCCAGGATGGCCTCCTCCCGTGCCCGCATCTGTGCCTTCATGGGTCCCTCGTCCAGGTGGTCGTAGCCCAGCAGGTGGAGCACCGAGTGGACCGCCAGGTAGCAGACCTCCCGTCGCTGGCTGTGGCCGAACTCCTCGGCCTGGGCCCTGATGTGATCCGCCGAGAGCACCATGTCCCCCAGGGGCAGCAGGCCGCTGCCCGGGTCCAGCAGGCTTTCGTCCCCCGCCGCCGGGGGCGCTCCGGGGACAAAGTCGAACATGGGGAAGGAGAGCACATCGGTGGACCGGTCCACGTCCCGCTGCTCCAGATTGATCTGACGGATGCCCTCGTCGTCGGTAAAGAGCACGTCCACCTCGCAGGGCAGGCCCACTCCCTCGGCCTCCAGCGCCGCCGGGATGACCTGGCGCAGGGCGCCGGCAAAGTCCTCCACGCCGTCCACTTCGGTCTCGATGATGATCTGATGCTCCATAGCAGTATACCCGCTTTCTCCCTTACTTGCTCTTCTTTCCGGCGTTTCTCCGGTTTTCGTCCTCTTCATATGCCTTGATGATGCGCTGGACGATGACGTGGCGCACCACGTCGCTCTCGTTCAGGCGGCAGATCTCGATGTCCTCCACGCCCTTGAGCACCCGCATGGCCTCTTTCAGGCCGCTGACCTTGTCGCCGGGCAGGTCGATCTGGGTAATGTCGCCGGTGATGACGATCCTGGAACCGAAGCCCAGGCGGGTGAGGAACATCTTCATCTGCTCCCGGGAGGTGTTCTGGGCCTCGTCCAGGATGATAAAGGAGTCGTCCAGGGTGCGGCCCCGCATGTAGGCCAGCGGGGCCACCTCGATGTTGCCCCGCTCCACGTATTTCTGGTAGTTCTCAGGCCCCAGCATGTCGAAGAGGGCGTCGTACAGCGGCCGCAGGTAGGGGTCTACCTTGGACTGCAGATCGCCGGGGAGGAAGCCCAGGCGCTCTCCCGCCTCCACCGCCGGCCGGGTGAGGATGATGCGGTTGACCTGCTTGTCCCGGAAGGCGGCCACGGCGGCGGCCACCGCCAGGTAGGTCTTGCCTGTACCGGCGGGGCCGATGCCCAGGGTGATGGTGTTCTTTTTGATGGCCTCCACGTACCGCTTCTGGCCCAGGGTCTTGGGCTTGATGGGCTTACCCTTGGCGGTGACGCACAGCACGTCCCGGGTCAGAGCGCCGATCTTGTCCTCGTTGCCCGCGCGCACCAGATTGATGATGTAGCGGACGTTCTGCTCGTTGATGGCCTCCCCCTTTTTGGAGAGGGTAAGCAGGCCCTGGATGGCCTTCACACCGTACATGACGGCCTCGGCCTCGCCGGTGACCTTGAGCTGGGAGTCCCGGTTGACCACGTTCACTCCCAGCTCCCGCTCAATCAGGCGGATATTCTCGTCAAAGGACCCGAAGAGGTCCACCGCCTCTTCCATACGCTCGATGCTGATGATCTGTTCTGTCATTGGTATGCTTCGTCTCCTCCGCCCGCCCGCGCGCCGCGGATGGGTCAATCTGTAGCGGGAGTCTCTCCCTCAAAGGGGACAAACCGCCCGATCTCTTCGATACACTCCGCCCGCAGGGTGACCTTCAGCAGCTCCTCCGTCACCACGGCGGTGTATTCCATGTGTTCCACGCTGCCCGGCTCCACCTGTTCCCGCAGGGCCTGCTCCAGCTCCGTCCGCAGCAGCTCTTCCGCCGCGTCCCGGTCCACCGGCTCCTCGGTCCAGGTGTATTCCCGCACCGTCTCCCGGCCCAGGCAAAGGGGCAGCTCCGGCGAAACCCACCGCTCAGGGCGCCAAGTCTCGTTTATTTTATCATACTGTGGGAAGGAAATTCCACTCTTTCGGTAAAAATTGATCCGGCGGCCCATCCATTCCAGATACCACCGCTGCTTTTCCTCCCCTGTATAGGCCTTGACACAGGCTTTCAGGGGGATTTCCGCCTCCAGAGTACGCCAGGTCCTGGCCTGGACCCGTCCCCGGGCCCGGACCTGCTGCCAGCCCACATCGTGGTCACCGTAGAGCGGGCCCTCCAGCAGCACGTTGCCGCTGATGAGCACGTCCCCTTCCGCCACCGGGTCGCCCACCTTCAGCGCTGTCTCTCCTGAGAGGACCTCCAGCCGGGTGATGACCCCCGGCGCCTCGGCCACCACGTCCCCGTGCTGGCTGTCATTCTCGAGTTTCGGGGGCTTCACCCGCTCCCGCACCAGCACCTCCATCCGGGTCCCGTGGCGGTTGATGGCCATCCAGGACAGGTCCTTCAGCTCCAGCAGGGCCTCCTGCTCGGTGCGGTCGATGTCGATGGAGGGGCCGAAGGCGCCGGGCCGCAGTCCCAGGCGCCGCAGGGTGGTGAGGATGGCCGCGGTGGATACCTCCTGGTTGCCCGAAACATCCACCACCAGCACGAACTGGGTCATCAGCAGCACCGCCAGCAGCGAGCACCCCAGTCCCGCCAGCAGGGCGTACCGCCGGCGGAAGCGGGCCAGAAAGGCAGGCAGCCCCTCCCGTTCCACCTCCCGCACTGTGCAGCCCGTCCGCTCTCCCAGCTCCTCCAGCCCGCCCCGCTCCTGCCGGGGCACGGTGAGGCGCACCGCGTTCCCGTCCAGCCACTCCACACCCCAGAAGGACACCCCCCGCTGGGCGCAAAGGTTGAGGAACCGCTCCGGGAAGGGACCGGAGGCCTCCACCTCCACACTGCCCCGGAGAAAATTGATCACCCGCTTCATCCCCCGCCCCCTATTCCACGTCCACGCCCCGGATGAGCCCGGTGATGAGCAGCTCCCCCGCGTTCATGGAGCGCAGTTCCAGATCCTCGCCCCGGATCTTCAAAATCAGCTTTCCCCCCGAAATGTGGATCTCCTCCGTGCCGTAGGCCAGGATGCCCCGGTGGTTCTCCATCCGCAGCTCCCGGTTGCCCACCAGCTCCACCCGGGGCAGGCCGGCCACCAGGTCCCCCGGCAGGTCGAATACCTCCGCCGTCTTTTCCAGTATCCCTTCCCGTTTCCGTTTCGTCCCCATGGCGCGCCCTCC
Organism: Pseudoflavonifractor sp. HCP28S3_F10; assembly: GCF_052065415.1. Taxonomy (NCBI): domain Bacteria; kingdom Bacillati; phylum Bacillota; class Clostridia; order Eubacteriales; family Oscillospiraceae; genus Pseudoflavonifractor; species Pseudoflavonifractor sp. HCP28S3_F10. Next base: position 44,764 of record NZ_JBQHUB010000020.1, read on the forward strand.
TGTTCCCGACTACCATATGCGCATTTGCCCAGGCTCTTGCCTGTCCGGGGACAAAAAAAGCCCCCGGAGGGGCGCATGGTCCCTCCGGGGGCAGGGGCGTACTCGTTTACAGCGCCGCGCGGTAGATGTTCAGCACATCCTCGGCGCTCAGGGGGCAGAAGCTCTGATCCAGGCCCATGGTGGGGGTGCGCGCCGCCATCTCGGCCAGCTTTTCTTCACCGATGCCCACCTCCCGCAGCGTGGCGGGCAGGCCCAGTTCTTTTTGGAAGAAGTCGGCAGTAGCCTCGATGGCCTGGAGGGCAATGGTCCGCTGGGACTGGGACGGGTCGATGCCCCAGACGTTGACGCCGTACGCGGCAAAGTCCTTCTCTCCGCCCCGGTCCAGCACGTAGCGCATCCAGTGGGGGGTCAGGATGGCCAGGCCCACACCGTGGGTAATGTCGTAGAAAGCGGAGAGCTCGTGCTCCAGGGGGTGGACGGTCCAGGCCACCCCGCAGCCCAGGTTGAGCAGGCCGTTGATGGCCCAGCTGGAAGCCCACATCAGGTTGGCCCGGGCGTCGTAATTCTCCGGCTCCCGCATGGCCACGGGGCCGTAGTGGATGCAGGTCTTGAGCACCGCCTCGGCCATGCGCTTCTGGAGGTAGGCCCCCTCAGTCCGGGTGAAGTAGTTCTCCAAAGTGTGGCTGATGATGTCCGCCGTGCCCGCCGCCGTCTGGGCTGCCGGGACGCTGAAGGTATAGGTGGGGTCCATCACCGCCGCCGCCGGGCGCAGGGAGGGATGGCCGATGACCAGCTTCTCCCGGGTCTCCAGATTGCTGATGACGCCCACCGCGTCCATCTCGGAGCCGGTGGCCGCCAGGGTGAGCACCGCGAACACGGGCAGCGCCTCGCGGATCTTGCTCCCATCCAGCACCAGGTCCCAGGCGTCTCCGTCGTAGCGCGCGGCAGCGGCCACCGCCTTGGCGCAGTCAATGGAGCTGCCGCCGCCCACCGCCAGCACCATCTGGATACCCTGCTCCTTGCAGATCTTCGCGCCCTCCCGCACCGTGGTCACCCGGGGATTGGGATCCACGCCGGGCAGCTCGGCCCAGGTCAGGCCGTTGGCCCGGAAGAGATCAATCACCGCGCCGTACAGCCCGCTGCGCTTGATGCTGCCGCCGCCGTAGACCATCAGGACCCTGTCGCCCCGCTCTTTCAGAGCGGGCCCCAGCTCGGACAGCTTGCCCTTTCCGAAAAAAACGGTGGTGGGAATGGAATAGGTAAAATCGTTCATGGTACGGGATACCTCCTTCTTTGCCGCGCAATTCAGGTTTCCTTTTGATGATATCATCCTGTTTCCCGCCCTGTCAATGTGGAGCGTTCACAATTCCGCCCGCCCTTCTTTGGAGCTACGCCGCCCCCGGAAAACGCAAAAAAACAGACCGGTGCGGGCCTTTCTGCCCGCGCCGGTCTGCCGGTGCCGTCTGGGATATAAAAAGGGGGGGATCGCTGTGCCGTTACGCCTTGTTCAGGCTCAGTCCGCTGCGCTTCAGGGCGGCCCGGATGGCCAGGGCCAGCGGAGGCGCGGCGATGATGGCCACAGAGGCATTGAAGATGGACGCAGGCACCTTCAGCGGCAGGATGCCCAGCGCCACGGCAGGCTGAAGGCCCTCGATGAGCAGCCCGTCATAGGCAAAGCACTTGAAGAAATAGAGCACATAGTAGGCGATGCAGCCCGTCACCGCGCCGGCCAGGCCCCGGGGATAGGTGAGCTTGTCCTGCTCCAGGCTGCTCTTGACCACCAGGCCGGCGGCCAGGCCCATGATGCCCTTGGTGATAAAGGTAATCCAGCACTCGGGGGCGAACAGGGGGTTGGTCAGGTCGTACAGGGCGGAGCCCAGGCCGGAAGCCAGGCCGCCGATGGGCCCCAACAGCAGGCCGGACAGGCAGCACACGATGTTGGCCAGGGTAAAGGACGTCTTACCGCCGATGGCGATGGGCATGGTGATGCGGGCGTAGTTGCTGGCAAAGACCAGGGCGGTCATCATGCCCAGCATGGCCAGTCTGCGGGTGGAAAATCTCTGATTCATAACACACACTTCCTCTGTCTCTATGGCCGGGGCAGCTCCCGGCCCGGTTTGAACTGAACCCTCCGGTTCATGCGATGGCCTTATTATAATGCGTACTGAACAAAGCTGTAAGCCTTGAAAGTCAAAACTTACAAGGTCAATCAGCTTTGTTCGGGTGCAAGGTTTTCGGGCGAAACCGCCCGAAAACCTTGCACATTCCGATGAAGCGCTGTGGCGCTTCATCGGAAATACGCATTGTAACAATGCCTGAATTCGATTAAAAGGGCTGAAAATGGCCCTTTTGATCGAATTATGCGGCTGCCGCCGCACGAATAAACCGCAAAGCGGTTTATTCAACAGACATTATTATAGCCATGGTCTGATTGTGTATCAATGTCCAGTTTTCAAATATTTAATAAGGTCAGATCAGGATAAAAAGGGCGGGAGCCGCCGCTCCCGCCCCTCCTGTATCAGGTCAGTTTTCCCCGGCGGACGCCGCCCGGGCCTCCATGGCGTCCCCCAGCTCGTCCACCGCCGCCCGGGCCAGATCCAGAAAGGCGGCGATCTGCTCCGGGGCGATGCCGTCGATGTGGATGCCGCCGCTGACCAGCACCGCACGGTCCAGCCGCTTGGCCAGCACTTCAGCGGCCCGCTTCACCAGTCCGTCCTCCTTGTGGCTGGGCAGCACCAGCACCGACGCGGAGGAGCCGATGCTCCCGTCCTTATGCCGGTAGGGAGCCCCCAGGGCGGCCGCTCCCAGATGGGGGACCTCCCCTCCGGTAATGGTCACGTTCCAGTCCCGGCCCATGCTCTGGGCGGTGAGTGTCAGCTCCAGACCGTCCCGCTTCTTCTCCAGCGTGATAAGTTCCATGTCCTCTCTCCTCTCTCAGATGTCCCCCAGCAGCTCCGCCGCCCGCCGGCGGGATTCCTCCGGCAGGGTGATGCGCCTGCCGTCGAATCCGGCGGGCCGGGTGGCGTCGATGCACATCTTGGCCGCCACCCCGTCTTTGGAGGAGGGGTCCAGGGCATTGCAGATGACCCCCGGCACGATGTACACGTCCCGGTCGGCCTGCATCCGGGTGGCGCAGGCCCACAGCACCGCCTCCTCGTCGAACACGTCGATATCCTCGTCCACTACCACCACCAGCTTCAAGTACCGGTCCAGACCAAAGAGCAGCATGGCCAGCTGCCGGGCCTCGCCGGGCTGGGGGTCTTTGATAGACACGTAGGCGTGGAAGTGGCAGCCGTTCTTGGGCAGGTTCAGCTTCCGAACTCCGGGGAAGGACCGCCTGGCCTGGTCCAGCAGGATGATCTCCCTGGTGTACTGGCTGAGCAGCAGGTGCTCCATGGAGAAGCCGGGCACCAGTTCCAGATAGATGGGGTCCTCCCGCCGGGCGATGGCGGTGACGTGAAAGACGTTGCGGGTGCTGCGGCTGGTGCCGTAGCCCGTGTACTCTCCAAAGGGCCCCTCGTCCCCGAATTCCTCCGCCCGGATGACCCCCTCCAGCACATACTCGGCATGAGCGGGCACCGCCAGATCCACTGTGCGGCATCTTGTCAGCTTCACTTTTTCGTCCAGATAGGCGGCGGCGTAGTCGTAGTCGTCAAAGTCGGGGGCGATCCGGGTGCCCGCCGTCAGGTAATAGGCCGGGTGGACGCCGATGACCACGGCGATCTCCAGATCTTTTCCCAGCTCCCTGGCCCGGTTCCAGTACCGCCACAGGTCCCCCCGGGAGTGGAGGCTGATGCCGAAGGTGTCCCGGCCCTTGAGCTGCATCCGGTGGAAGCTCAGATTGTACCGGCCGGTGTCCGGGTCCCGGGCCACCACGATGCCCGAGGTGATGTACCGCCCTGCGTCCTCCCGGTAGTGGCGGGAGAGAGGCAGCTCCTCCGCGTTCACCTTGTCTCCTGTGTCGCAGCGGGCGTAGACCGGGGCGTTCTCCACCCACTCAGGCCCTGCCAGGGCTCTTGCCTTTTCCTCCACCTCCAGCACATTGGAGATGGTCCGGCCCAGCCGGGCCCGGTCGGCAAACAAATTGGCCACCGTCCGCCGTCCGCTCTCCGGCCCCCGCAGCTCCACCACCGGGAAACGGCGGCGCCGCTCCAGCTCCTCCACCACCGCGGTGAGGAGATAATCCTCCTTTTCCGCCGTCAGGCGGACGATCTCGTCCTCAGGCAGCGCGTCCAGCACGCTGCGGATATCCTGCTTTTCCATGGTCATTTCTCCCTTTGACCTCCCCCGCCCGCCTGCCGGGCACGTTCTTCCCATGCGGCCAGTAATTCCATAAGGATCTGCCTGTCGTTGTCCTCTGGCCGCTCCAGTACCCGGCTGAGCAGATACCGCTGGGCCGCGCCGATGGCTCTGCCCCGGTATCCCATGGCGGCCAGGTCCCCGCCGGAGAGGGCCAGATCCTTTGACGAGCGGCATCCCCCGGCGGCGAGCACCGCCGCCAGCTCCTCGTCCGGGGACTGACCGGCCCACCGGCCCATCCAGGCCGCCGCCCGGACTGCCTCCTCGCCGTGCTCCGCCAGGGCCCGCCGCCACTCCGCCGGGCGCTGAGGCAGTCCGGCCTTCCACAGCTGCCAGCCCACGGCGCAGGCGCGGATGATCCGCCGCTCCAGCTTCAGCCCCTCCAGAAAGGGAGTAGGCTCCCGGCCCAGGGCGGCGCACAGCCCCGCCCACCGGGCCAGTCTCTCTGCCGGCAGCCGGGCCAGCGGGACAAAGGGTCCCTCCCATGTCCCGGTGTACCGCTTCAAAAGCCCGGCTTCAAAAAAGAACCGCACCCAGTCCGGCCGGGGGGAGCAGATGGTCTTTTCCACCTCGGAGCGCACCCGCTCGGCGGACAAGCGCTCCGCCAGAGGGGCACACCGCCGGATGGCCTCCAGCGTGTCCCCCTCCATCTCAAACTCCAGCTGGGCGGCGAAGCGCCCCGCCCGGAGCATCCGCAGGGCGTCCTCCGAAAAGCGGCGGTCCGGCTCCCCCACACAGCGGATGCGCCGCCGTTCCAGGTCCTCCCGGCCGCCGAAGGGGTCGATGACCTCCCCGCCGGGCCCCAGGGCCATGGCATTGATGGTAAAGTCCCGGCGGCTCAGGTCCTCCTCCAGCGTGGCGTCAAAAGTCACCGCGTCCGGGTGCCGCCCGTCGGCGTAGCCCCCCTCCCGGCGGAAGGTGGTGACCTCCACCGGGCCATCCCCGGTGAGGACGGTGACCGTCCCGTGCCTGAGCCCCGTGGGGATGCTGCGGGGGAAAAGGGCCATCACCCGCTCCGGCGGGGCGGCGGTGGTCATGTCGTAGTCTCCGGGCGTGCGGCCCATCAGCAGGTCACGGACGCAGCCCCCCACCGGGTAGGCCGGCCAACCGGCGGCCCACAGCGTCCGGCGGCAGTCCTCCACACCCCCGGGCAAACAGATGTTTTTCACCCTGTGCTCCCCCCTTTCGGTATTTTTCTCTTGTAACAGACCCACACCGCGGTATATAATAATATGCTCCATTGGGACGTCTCCGTGATCTTTTAAAAACCGCAAATTGCAATAACAAGTTGGACACCCCGTGGTAAAAACCTTGCTCACGGATGGAGCCGCAGGATCTATCCGTGAGCGAGGTTGCCGCAGCCGTCAGGCTGCGTAGACA
>NZ_JBQHUB010000021.1:0-48048 GCF_052065415.1 Pseudoflavonifractor sp. HCP28S3_F10
GTGTTTTGCGGCAGATTGGAGGGTATGACCTACAGGGCCAGCCTGATGATCCGGACATGATCCCGGAACCCAGGGGCCCGCGGGCCAAGCCCCGCGCGGCCCTTTTGTGTGCCTTGCGGGAAGAAAATGGGGGCTCCCGCCCGGCGAAGGCCGCTCCGGCCTTGACTTTTATACGTCAAGTGAATAAAATGAAGAGAACACATGCAAATCTACAAAAAAGGATTGAGATACATGGCACAGGACAAGAAGCAGGTGGAGCAGATCACCGATATGGAGGTGGACTTTACCCAGTGGTACACCGACGTGTGCAAGAAGGCGGAGCTCATCGACTACTCCTCCATCAAGGGCATGTTCATCTACCGCCCCTATGGCTACGCCATCTGGGAGAACATCCAGCGGGAGCTGGACAAAAGATTCAAGGAGACCGGACATGAGAATGTGGCCATGCCCATGCTCATCCCCGAGTCCCTGCTCCAGAAGGAGAAGGACCACGTGGAGGGCTTCGCTCCCGAGTGCGCCTGGGTCACCTACGGCGGCAACGAGAAGCTGGAGGAGCGCTACTGCATCCGTCCCACCTCCGAGACCCTGTTCTGTGAGCATTTCCGGAACATCATCCACTCCCACCGGGACCTGCCCAAGCTGTACAACCAGTGGTGCTCCGTTCTGCGCTGGGAAAAGACCAGCCGTCCCTTCCTGCGCCACCGGGAGTTCCTGTGGCAGGAGGGCCACACCATGCACGCCACCGAGGCCGAGGCCCGGGAGGAGACCCAGCGCATGCTGAACATCTACGCCGACTTCATGGAGAACGTGCTGGCCATGCCCGTGGTCAAGGGCCGCAAGACCGACAAGGAGAAGTTCAACGGCGCTGAGGAGACCTACACCGTGGAGTGCATGATGCACGACAAGAAGGCCCTCCAGGCCGGCACCAGTCACTATTTCGGCGACGGCTTCGCCAAGGCCTTCGACATCACCTTCACCGGCAAGGACAACCAGCTCCACAACCCCCACCAGACCTCCTGGGGCGTATCTACCCGCATGATCGGCGGCATCATCATGACCCACGGCGACAACAGCGGCCTGGTGCTGCCTCCCCGCATTGCCCCCATCCAGGTCATTGTTATCCCCGTGGCCCAGCACAAGCCGGGCGTCATCGAGGCCAACCAGGCCGTCATGGACCGGCTGAAGAAGGCCGGCTTCCGGGTGAAGATGGACGACAGCGAGCAGTCCCCCGGCTGGAAGTTCGCCGAGTACGAGATGAAGGGCGTGCCCCTGCGCCTGGAGCTGGGCCCCAAGGATATGGAGAAGAACCAGTGCGTCCTGGTCCGCCGGGACAGCGGCGAAAAGACCTTTGTCTCCCTGGACGGCATCGAGGAGACGGTGGCCAGCATGCTGGATTCCATCCACGACGGCCTGTATGCCAGGGCCAAGAAGAACCTGGAGGAGCACACCTACCCCGCCTTCTCTCTGGAGGAGGCCAGGGCCATCCAGCAGGAGAAGGGCGGCTTCATCAAGACCATGTGGTGCGGCGACCTGGAGTGCGAGCTGAAGATGAAGGAGGAGGCCGGCATGTCCTCCCGGTGCATCCCCTTCGAGCAGGAGCACCTGGGCGACGTGTGCCCCATCTGCGGAAAGCCCGCCAAGCACATGATCTACTGGGGCGTGGCGTACTGAGCCAATACAATGCAGCAGCGGCGTGCCGCGGGAAATCCCGCGGCACGCTTTTTTTATGCAAAGCACTAAATTCCGAAAAACCGGCTTGCATTTTGGGATGTACGGGAGTATAATGCAGACAATCTTTGAAATGTGAGGTCAAACTGATGGACCGAACCTCCCTCACAACTGCATCCTTCTCCTTTACCTTTGGCTGGGCTCGATTTATGAGCGCCGGCTTTTTTGGCATGGGTAAATAAGAGGGATGAAATGAATGGGGGACCGGAGAAGGTCCACGATCTGCCGCAGGTATTGGGCGCTCATTGATTTCATCAATGGGCGCCCTTTTTATGTTCATGCAGAAAGGACAGGTATATTATGGTAGTTGTTATGAAACCCGGAACGCAGGTGCAGGATATCAACGCGCTGGTGGCCAAGTTCCAGACCATGGGCCTGAAGGTGGGCGTCACCAACGGCGTGGGCTGCACCATCCTGGGCCTGGTGGGAGACACCACTGCCGTGGATATGGACAAGATCTCCATCAACCCCCACGTGGAGCGGGTCATGCGGGTGCAGGAGCCCTATAAGAAGGCCAACCGCAAATTCCACCCGGAGGACAGCGTGGTGGACGTGCAGGGCGTGAAGATCGGCGGCGGGAACTTCGGCGTCATCGCGGGCCCCTGCTCGGTGGAGAGCGAGGAGCAGGTCACCGGCATCGCCCGCAGCGTGAAGGCCTCCGGCGCGTGCATGCTGCGGGGCGGCGCCTTCAAGCCCCGTACCTCCCCCTATTCCTTCCAGGGCATGGGTGTGGAGGGCCTGGACCTGCTGCTGGAGGCCAAGGCCGACACCGGACTGCCCATCGTCTCTGAGATCATGGCCCCCCGGATGGTGGAGGTCTTTGAGGAAAAGGTGGACCTGGTGCAGATCGGCGCCCGGAACATGCAGAACTTCGACCTGCTCAAAGAGGTGGGCAGGATGAGCAAGCCCATCCTCCTCAAGCGGGGCCTCTCCAATACTTACGAGGAGTGGATCATGTCCGCCGAGTACATTATGGCCGGCGGCAACGAGAACGTGATCCTCTGCGAGCGGGGCGTGCGCACCTTTGAGACCTACACCCGCAACACCCTGGACCTGTCCGCCATCCCGGCCATCCGGAAGATGAGCCATCTGCCCATCGTCGTGGACCCCTCCCACGCGGCGGGCATGTACTGGATGGTGGAGCCCCTGGCCCTGGCCGCCACCGCCATCGGCGCCGACGGCCTGCTCATCGAGGTCCATAACGATCCCCCCCACGCCAAATGCGACGGACAGCAGTCCCTGACGCCTGAGAAGTTCGACGAGCTGATGAAGAAGGTGAACAGCCTGCGGGCTTGGCGGGAGGAAAACTGATACCCGCATTGCAACACGAAAAGAGGAGGAGCCATGAAAACACTGACCGTCGCCCTTCCCGGGCGGGAATACAACATTTTGATCGGGCAGGGCCTGCTGGATCAGGCGGGAGAGCGGTGCCGGGCCGTCCTCCCCCGGGCGGAGCGCCTGTTCATCGTCACCGACAGCAACGTGGCCCCGCTCTACCTGGAGCGGGTGGAGAAGAGCCTGGCGGCGGCGGGCTTCCGGACGGCCTCCTGCACCATCCCTGCGGGGGAGAGCTCCAAGTCCCCCGGGCAGCTGGCGGAGCTGTGGGAGGAGATGATGGCCTTCGGCCTGACCCGCACCGACGCCGTGGTGGCCCTGGGCGGCGGCGTGGTGGGGGACCTGGCCGGCTTTGCCGCCGCCACCGTGCTGCGGGGAGTGGCTTTTATTCAGATCCCCACCACCCTCCTGGCCCAGGTGGACTCCTCAGTGGGCGGCAAGGTGGCCGTGGACCTGCGGGCGGGCAAGAATCTGGCCGGGGCCTTCTGGCAGCCCAAACTGGTGCTGATGGACCCGGAGGTGCTGAACACCCTGCCCGACGCCACCTTTGCCGACGGCATGGCTGAGGTCATCAAATACGGCTGCATCTGGGACCGGGACTTTTTCGATCTTCTCCGGGCCAATCCCTCCCGCCGGGCGGTGATGGCGGAGATCGGGCACGTGCTCTACACCTGCTGCGACATCAAGCGCCAGGTGGTGGAGGAGGACGAGCGGGACACCGGTGCGCGGATGATCCTGAACTTCGGCCACACTCTGGGCCACGCCTATGAGCTGGCGGGGCACTACGAGACCTGGACCCACGGCCAGTCGGTGGCCGCCGGCATGTGCCGGGCGGCGGAACTGGGCGCGGCCATGGGGATCACTCCCGGATGCGTGTCCGGCGAGATCACCGCGCTGGTGCGCGCCTTCGGCCTGCCCGACGCCATCCCCTGCACGGCGGAGGAGTACGCCGCCGCCGTGGGACTGGACAAGAAGGGAAGCGGCGGGGATATCTCGGTGATCCTGCTGAAAGAGATGGGGAAGGCGGTACCCCATAAGATGGCCAAGGCCGCGCTGCTGGAGGAACTGAAATGAACGTGACCATCACACCCGGAAAGCTGTCGGGGGCCATTACCCCGCCGCCCTCCAAGTCCCAGGCCCACCGACTCATCATCGCGGCGGCCCTGTCCGACGGGTTCTGCCGGCTGTCCAACGTGGCCCTGTCCCAGGACATTCAGGCCACCCTGCGGTGCATGCGCACCCTGGACGCCGACGCCTCGGCCGACGGCACCATCATCCGGGGGGCCGACCTGGTGGACGGCCACGACGACCCGGCCCCCGAGCGCATGGACTGCGGCGAGTCGGGGTCCACTCTGCGCTTTCTCATCCCGGTGGCCCTGGCACTGAAGGGAAAGGGCATGTTCACCGGTCACGGGCGGCTGATGGAGCGGCCCCAGGAGCCCTATTTTGAACTGTTCCGGGAGAAGGGAATCTCGTATCAGCGCAAGGACAATATTCTCACTGTGGAGGGGCGGCTGGAGCCCGGCGTGTTCTCCATCCGGGGGGACGTGTCCTCCCAGTTCATCACCGGGCTGCTCTACGCCCTGCCCCTGCTCAGCGGGGACTCAGAGATCGTCCTTACCACGGATCTGGAGAGCCGGGGCTATGTGGATATGACCCTGGACGCCCTGGAGCAGTTCGGCGTAAGAGTGGGGTACGATGGGGCGCGGACCTTCCGCGTGCCGGGGAACCAGTACTACCGGCATCAGGACAAGACCATCGAGGGCGACTGGTCCAATGCCGCCTTCTGGTACGCGGCCAACCGGCTGGGCAGCCGTCTGGACGTGCAGGGACTCAATCCCGACTCGGTCCAGGGGGACCGGTGTATCGCATCCTTTTATGAACAGCTCGGGGGCGGCGGCACGCTGGATCTGGACGTGAGAGAGTGCCCCGATCTGGTGCCCCCGCTGGCCGTGATGGCCGCCCTGCGGGCGGGGGAGACCACCCGCATCGTCAACGCCGGGCGGCTGCGCATCAAGGAGAGCGACCGTCTCGCCTCGGTGACCCAGGTACTGAACGCCCTGGGGGCCGATGTGGAGGAGCACCCGGACCATCTGGTCATCCGGGGAAAGGAGAAACTGGCGGGAGGCGCCGAGGTGGACAGCCACAACGACCACCGCATCGCCATGATGGCGGCGGTGGCCGCCACCCGCTGCGCGGCCCCGGTGACCGTCAGCGGCGGGGAGTGCGTGGCCAAGTCCTACCCCAACTTCTGGGAGGACTATGAGGCCCTGGGCGGGCAGATCGCCCGGGAGGAGGAAACGGTATGAGATACACCATTTTCGGCGAGTCCCACGGCCCGGCCATCGGCGTGACGCTGGAGGGGGTGCCCTCCGGCGTGGAGCTGGACTGGGACTTCATCCGTTCTGAGATGGCCCGCCGGGCCCCGGGACAGAACGCCATGTCCACCGCCCGGCGGGAGGCCGACGAGCCTCAGGTCCTCTCCGGTGTCTTTGAGAACAGGACCACCGGCACCCCCCTGTGTGCCGTCATTCAGAACACCGACACCCGGAGCAGGGACTACAGCAAGCTCAGGGACCTGCCCCGGCCCGGCCACGCCGACTACAGCGGCGCGGTGCGGTACGGCGGATATAACGACTACCGGGGAGGCGGCCACTTCTCCGGCCGTCTCACCGCACCCATGGTCTTTGCCGGGGCGGTGGCCAAGCTCATCCTGCGGCAGCGGGGAGTGGAGGTGACCGGCCATATCTCCAACCTGGCGGGCATCGCTGACCCCACTCCGGAGCAGGTGGAGGAGGCCATCCTCGCCGCCAAGGCGGAGGGGGACTCGGTGGGCGGGTGCATCGCCTGCTCCGTCACCGGCCTGGCTCCCGGCCTGGGGGCCCCGGACTTCGGCTGCAACGTGGAGGGGATCTTCTCCCAGTATCTGTTCGCCGTGCCCGCCGTGAAGGGAGTGGCCTTCGGCGCCGGCTTTGGCTTTGCCGCCCTGCGGGGCAGCCAGGCCAACGACCCCTTCTATATGGACGGGGATACCGTCCGCACCCGCACCAACCACACCGGCGGCGTCAACGGCGGCATCACCAACGGCATGCCGGTGGAGTTCGAGGTGGTCCTCCGGCCCACCCCGTCTATCTCCCGGCCCCAGCAGACGGTGAGCCTGTCCCGGAGGGAGGACGCGGAGCTGGTCATCGAGGGCAGGCACGACCCCTGCGTGGTGGTCCGGGCCCTGCCGGTGATCGAGGCCGCCGCCGCCCTGGCCGCCTGCGAGGTCATGGGTATCTGATAAAGGAGAGAGAACGATGAGCCAACTGGAACGGTACCGCCGGCAGATCGACGAGATCGACGCCGGGCTGGTGGAGCTCTTTTTAAAGCGCATGGAGGTCACCGGGAAGGTGGGGGAGTGGAAGCGGGAGAACGGCGTGCCCGTGCTGGACGCCGCCCGGGAGCGGCGGGTCATTGCCGCCAAGACCGCCCTCACTGACGACCCGGTGCGCCGGGCCGATCTGGCCGAGCTCTATGAGACCATCATGGCCATCTCCCGCCGCCAGCAGCGCACGCTGGTGAAGGAGGGGGCGGAGGACCCGGGCTACGCCGCCTATGTGGAGGCCCTCTCCCATGCCCGGGAGCCGGTGGCGCAGCCCCGGGTGGTCTACCAGGGAGAGCCGGGGGCCTACAGCGAGGAGGCCGCCGTGGGCTTTTTCGGCCCTGACGTGAACAGCAAGGGCCTGCCCTGGTTTTCCGATGTATTCGCGGCCATCGAGCGGGGAGAGGCCGACTACGCCATGCTCCCCATTGAGAACAGCTCCACCGGCTCCATCCGGCAGGTCTACGACCTGATGGCCCAGTACCGCTACTACGTGGTGGGGGAGTATGACGTGAAGGTGGAGCACTGCCTGATGGCCCTCCCCGGCGTAGCCATGGAGGATATTAAGACGGTCTACTCCCACGAGCAGGGCCTGATGCAGAGCGAAAAATTCCTGGACGCCCACCGGGACTGGAGGCGGGTCCCCACTCTGGACACCGCCGGTTCCGCCAAGCAGGTGGCCGAGACCGGGGACCGCACTGCCGCCGCCATCTGCTCCCGCCGGGCGGCGGAGATCTACGGGCTGAACATCCTGGTGGAGGGCACCAACCACAACTCCCTCAACCACACCCGGTTTGTGGTGGTTTCCCCGGTGATGGAGATGCGGCCGGGGCGCAACAAGATCAGTGCTCTCTTCCATCTGCCCCACCAGAGCGGCTCCCTCCACGAGATATTGACCATCTTTTCGGTGCAGGGGCTCAACCTGCTCAAGCTGGAATCCCGCCCTATCCCGGGCCGGAGCTGGGAGTACCTCTTCTTTCTGGAGTTCTCCGGCGACCTGACCGCCCCCGGCATGGACGGGGTGCTCCACGAGCTGAGCCAGCTGGCCAGCGAGATGCGGGTACTGGGCAATTTCCAGGCCTACGAGGGGTAAAGCATGGAGAAGAACATTGTCCTCATCGGCATGATGGGCTGCGGCAAGAGTACAGTGGGCACTCTGCTGGCCCGGGCGCTGGACCGGGAGCTGGTGGATACCGACCATCTCATCGAGGAGCGGGAGGGCCGCTCCATCCCCGACATCTTCGCCAGCGAGGGGGAGGGGTACTTCCGTGACCGGGAGCTGGAGATATCCCAAGAACTGGCGGCGCGGTCCGGGCTGGTCATCGCCTGCGGCGGGGGCCTGCCGCTGCGGAGCGGGTGTATGACTGCTCTGAAAGACAGCGGAACAGTCTTTTTCATCAACCGGGACCCGGGGGTCATCTACGACACCGTCTCCATGAAGCACCGCCCTCTGGGACAGGGAGGACGGGAGGACTTTCTGGAGCGCTTTGCCCGGCGGGAGCCGGTCTACCGGCAGTGGGCTGACTATGTGATCCAGGGGCACAGCGAGGCCGCGGAGGCCGCCCAGCGTATCTTGGAGGTGCTGAAATGAAGTTTCTCATCATCAACGGGCCCAACCTGAATCTGTTGGGCAAGCGGGAGCCGGGCATCTACGGGGAGAATACCTACGAGAGCCTGTGCGCCCGGCTGAAGGAATTCGCGGCGGAGCACGGCTCCACCGCCGAATGCTTCCAGTCCAACCACGAGGGGGCCATCGTGGACGCCATCCAGGCCGCCGACGGGGCATACGACGCCATCGTCATGAATCCCGGGGCCTACACCCACTACAGCGTGGCCATCCTGGACGCCCTGAAGGCGGTGAGCGTCCCCTGCGTGGAGGTCCACATCTCCAACATCCACCAGCGGGAGGAGTTCCGGCACAAGAGCGTCACCGCCCCGGCCTGCGTGGGACAGATCTGCGGTCTGGGCCTCTACGGCTATGAGGCTGCCATGGGCTATTTTCTGGCGCGGGAGAAGCGCGGTTGAGCCCGGCCTTTGAGACGAGAAGCCTGGACCGGGGGGACTGCCGGATGGTCTATGACCGGAGGGTGGTACCCGGGGCACCGGCGGTGGTGCTGCTCCACGGATATGGGGTGGACCGGAGCATGTGGGGGCCCACCCTGCCTGCACTGGAGGGGTACACGGTATTCAACGTGGACCTCCGGGGCCATGGGGACTCCCGGCCCTGCGCCCGGTTCTCCATTCCCCTGGCGGCGGAGGACGTGCGTGCCCTGCTGGCGGCGGAGGGCGTGGACCGGCCGGTGCTGGTGGGCCTCTCCATGGGCGGCTATGTGGCGCAGGAGTACGCCTGGCGTTACGGCGGCGCGGCGGGATACTGGCTGATCGGTACCACCCCCGTCCTGCTGGACTGCTACGCCGGGTGGGAGCGGTGGACGCTGGAACATTCCACGCCCATGTTCCGCCCCTTTCCCTGGGGCTTCCTGAAGGGATGGATGAGCCGGGCCAGCAGTTCCACGGCGGAGGGCCGCCGGGCGGTGCGGGCCATGTTTGACCGGCTCAGCCGGGGGGAGTTCCTCCGGGGCTGGGACGGCGTGGCCCACTGCCTGCATCCGGAGGTTGGTTTCCGGTTCGACGCGCCTGTGCTGGTGACCCGGGGAGAATATGACCGGTTGGGCAGCATCCGGCGATACATGGGCCAGTGGGAGCGGGCCTATCCGGGCGCTAGGGCGCTGACCATCCCCGGCGCGTCCCACGTGGCCAATCTGGACGCGCCGGAGGAATTCAACCGGCTGCTGCGGGGCTTTGTGGAGCAATGTATGGAGGCGAGAACATGCGGGTAGAATTGAAAAACACCACAAAAAAGCTGTGCGTCATCGGGGACCCGGTGCTCCACTCCAAGTCCCCCCTGATCCAGAACACCATGATCGCCGCCCTGGGGCTGGACTATGTGTACCTGTGCCAGAGCGTGCCCCGGGGGCGGGCGGGGGAGTGGCTCTCCTGCGCGGCCTTCGCCGGATACGCCGGATTCAACGCCACCATGCCCCACAAGCAGGAGCTGGCGCCCCTGATGGATGAGTTGGATGAGGACGCCCGGATGTACGGCGCGGTGAATACCGTCTGTATCCGGGACGGGAAATATTACGGATATAATACCGACGGCCGGGGGTTTCTGGCCTCCCTCCGCCACGCGGAGGTGGAGACAGAGGGAAAGACCGTGCTCCTTCTGGGGGCCGGCGGGGCCGCCAGGGCGGTGGCCCCCAAGCTCTGCCAGGCGGGAAAGGCCGCGAAAGTGGTGGTGGCCAACCGGACCGTGGAGAAGGCGGCCGCCCTGTGCGCCGCCGCGCCGGAGCGGATGATCCCGGCGGGCTTTGATACGGATACTCTCCGCCGCCTGACGGGCAGGGCCGACCTGGTGGTCAACTGCACCAACCTGGGCATGACGGGCACTGGCGGGCAGTTTGAGGATCTGTCGTTCCTGGAGGAGCTGCCCAGCGGAGCCGCGGTGTGCGATCTCATATACAGTCCGGCCGAGACTGGGCTGCTGCAAAAGGCCCGGACGCTGGGCCATACCGCTCTCAACGGCCTGGGAATGCTGATCTGGCAGGCCATTTTCGCCCTGGAGCACTTTACCGGGGAGCACATCGACGGCGAGGCCATGCTGCCCCTGGTGGAGGCAGCGCTGGAGCGGGGCTGAGCGGAGGCGCTCCCCGCCCTCACGGGTCCTGTTCGGGGGATATGACAGGACGCACAAAGAAGCGGATCAAAAAGCCCCCGGGATTGGCGGAAAGGCGAGCGAAAAAGCGAAAAAAATGCTTGACTTTGCAGCTAGATTATAATATCATAATGGAGCGCCTGCAAAAGGGCGCATACTGCGATGATGCGGGAGATTGCGGTCTGACCGGTAACTTCCGCGGAGTATGTCCGAGCAAATCGGGCGGCTGAGAAGGTTCCGTACACGGCGTATATCGCTGTGCAGGGACGAAACCGGCTGCTTTTGCGCCGGTTTTCTTCGTGTCACAGAGTGATACGCACGGAAACGTGTACAGAAGATTCTCACCGTACGAAGCGTGCACGGAATACAAAACGTCACTTCGTATGTTTAAGGAGGAAAACACCATGGCAGCTCAGAAAGAAATGATCCGTATCCGCCTGAAGGCCTACGACCATCAGCTCATCGACCAGAGCGCTGAGAAGATCGTGGAGACCGCCAAGCGCACCGGCGCTACCGTGTCCGGCCCCATCCCCCTGCCCACCAAGAAGGAAGTCGTGACCATCCTTCGCGCGGTGCATAAAGACAAGGACAGCCGGGAGCAGTTTGAGCGCCGCACCCACAAGCGCCTCATCGACATCCTGAAGCCCTCCCCCAAGACTGTGGAGGCCCTGATGAGCCTGGAGCTCCCCGCCGGCGTCGAGATCGAGATCAAGCTCTAAGCGCTGGATTCCCGAGCAGGCCGCCCGGCCGCAAGGGAAACGGGGCGTGATAAGCCCCGGCAATGAAATCCGTTGAACCCGCTGTCCGTCGCATGTTGAGACGGACGGGTCAAGTTGGCCGAGCAATGAGAGCCAATGCTCACCTCGTCCAACCAATAACCTTAACAAGGAGGAAAAAACATGGAAAAGGCCATTATCGGCAAGAAGGTCGGCATGTCGCAGATCTTTGATACCGACGGCAAGGTCATCCCGGTCACCGTCATCGCGGCGGGCCCCTGCACCGTGGTGCAGAAGAAGACCGAGGAGAAGGACGGCTACAGCGCCGTGCAGCTCGGCTACGAGGACGTGGCTGAGAAGAAGCTCACCAAGCCCGAGCTGGGCCACCTGAAGAAGGCTGGCGTGGCTCCCAAAAAGGTGCTCAAGGAGTTCAAGCTGAGCAAGGCTGCCGACATGAAGGTCGGCGACGAGGTGAAGGCCGATGTGTTTGCCGAGGGCGACCGCGTGGACGTCACCGGCATCAGCAAGGGCAAGGGCTACGCCGGCGTTGTCAAGCGCTGGAATGCCGGCCGCACTCCCATGAGCCACGGCGGCGGCCCTGTCCACCGCCATGCCGGTTCCATGGGCCCTGCTACCGATCCTTCCCGTATCTTCAAGGGCAAGATCGGCGCCGGCCACATGGGCAGCGAGCAGATCACCGTCCTGAACCTGGACGTGGTCAAGGTCGATTCCGAGCTGGGCCTCATCGCCGTCCGCGGCGCGATCCCCGGCCCCAAGGGCGGCGTTGTGTATCTGCGCAACAGCGTGATCAACGTCAAGGAGAAGGGTGCTGCCGCCAACGCCAGCATCAACCCGCAGAAGGCTTCCGCCCGCGTCAATCCCCAGAAGGCTTCCGCCCGTAACAAGTAAGAAAGGAGAGATACCAAATGCCTAAGGCAACTGTTGTTAACATGACCGGCACGAAGGTCGGCGAAGTGGAGCTCTCCGATGTCATCTTTGGTATTGAGCCCAACGAAGTCGTTGTCCACGAAGTCGTCAAGAACCACCTGGCCAACTGCCGTCAGGGCACCCAGAGCGCTCTGACCCGCGCCGAGGTTTCCGGCGGCGGCATCAAGCCCTGGCGCCAGAAGGGCACCGGCCGCGCCCGCCAGGGTTCCACCCGCGCTCCCCAGTGGACGCACGGCGGCATCGTCTTCGCGCCCAAGCCCCGCAGCTACAACTACTCCCTGAACAAGAAGGTCAAGCGCCTGGCTCTGAAGTCCGTCCTCTCCGCCAAGGCCGCCGAGGGCAACGTCCTCGTGGTCGATGAGCTGGGCATGGACTCCATCAAGACCAAGACCTTCCAGGGCTTCCTGAACGCCGTGGAGGCCGGCAAGGCCGTCGT
Source organism: Pseudoflavonifractor sp. HCP28S3_F10 (assembly GCF_052065415.1). NCBI lineage: Bacteria > Bacillati > Bacillota > Clostridia > Eubacteriales > Oscillospiraceae > Pseudoflavonifractor > Pseudoflavonifractor sp. HCP28S3_F10. The sequence continues at coordinate 12,240 of NZ_JBQHUB010000021.1, forward strand.
GGTCACCGCCTGCCCCAACGTGGTCAAGTCCGCCCGGAACATCCCCGGCGTGGTCACCACCAGCGCCAAGATCCTGAGCGTTTACGACATCGTCAACGCCGACAAGTTCATCGTCGACAAGGCCGCCCTGGCCGTCATCGAGGAGGTGTTCGCGTAATGGCTACCACCGCTTATGATATCATCAAGCGTCCCATCATCACCGAGAAGTCCGCTTCTCTGTTCGAGATGAAGAAGTACACCTTCGAGGTGGCCAAGGACGCCAACAAGATCGAGATCGCCAAGGCTGTCGAAGAGATCTTCGGCGTGAAGGTCTCCAAGGTCAACACCATCAACATGGATGGTAAGGAGAAGCGCACCGGCCGTTATCCCGCCGGCCGCCGTCCCTCCTTCAAGAAGGCTATCGTCACCCTCACCGAGGACTCCAAGAGCATTGAGTTCTTCGAGGGCATGGTGTAAGGAGGTAAAAAGGAATGGCTATCAAGACTTACAAGCCCACTACCCCCTCCCGCCGTCACATGACCGTGTCCGCCTTCGAGGGGATCGACAAGAAGGCCAAGCCTGAGCGCAGCCTGACCGAGGTTCTGAAGAAGAACGCCGGCCGCAACAGCTACGGCCGCATCACCGTCCGCCATCGCGGCGGCGGCAACAAGAAGAAGTACCGCATCATCGACTTCAAGCGCGACAAGCAGGGCTCCGCCACTGTTCTGCGCGTGGAGTATGATCCCAACCGCTCCGCCAACATCGCCCTCATCCAGTATGAGGACGGCGAGAAGCGCTATATCCTGGCTACCGTGGGCATGAAGGCCGGCCACATCATCATGACCGGTCCCGACGCCGACATCCTGCCCGGCAACTGCCTGCCCATCGCCAACATCCCCCTGGGCACCCTGATCCACAACATCGAGCTCTACCCCGGCAAGGGCGGCCAGCTGGTCCGCGCCGCCGGCGAGTTCGCTCAGCTGATGGCCAAGGAGAACGGCATGGCTCAGGTCCGCCTTCCCTCCGGCGAGGTCCGCTATATCCGTCTGGACTGCCTGGCCACCATCGGCCAGATCGACAACATCGAGCACGAGAACATCCAGATCGGTAAGGCCGGCCGCAAGCGCCACATGGGCTGGCGTCCCACCGTCCGCGGCTCCGTCATGAACCCCAACGACCACCCCCACGGCGGCGGCGAGGGCAAGAGCCCTGTGGGCCGTCCCGGCCCTGTGACTCCCTGGGGCAAGCCCGCCATGGGCTTCAAGACCCGCAAGGGCAAGAACCGCACGGAGAAGTTCATCGTCAAGCATCGCAACGCGAAGTAAGGAGGCAGTAAAAGATGAGCAGAAGTATCAAGAAAGGCCCCTTTTGCGCCCCTGAGCTGCTGAAGCGGGTCGATGAAATGAACCAGACCGGCGAGAAGAAGGTCCTCAAGACCTGGAGCCGCGCCTCCACTATCTTCCCCGCCTTCGTGGGCCACACCTTCGCCGTCCATGACGGCAAGAAGCATGTGCCCGTCTACGTGACCGAGGACATGGTGGGTCACAAGCTGGGCGAGTTCGCCCCCACCCGCACCTTCCGCGGCCACGCTGGCAGCAAGACCGGTAAGTAAGGAGGAGAGAAGAATGGAAGCGAAAGCTGTACTGAAGTATGCCCGCATCTCTCCCCGCAAGGTGCAGATCGTCTGCGATCTGATCCGCGGCAAGAGTGTGGCTGAGGCCACCGCCATCCTGATGGCCACCCCCAAGGCCGCCTCCGAGCTGATGCTCAAGGTGCTCAAGAGCGCCGCGGCCAACGCCGAGAACAACCACCAGATGGATCCTGAGAAGCTGTATGTGTCCACTACCTACGCCGCCCCCGGCCCCATCATCAAGCGGATGATGCCCCGCGCCCAGGGCCGTGCGTACCGGATCAACAAGCGCACTTCTCACATCACCATCGCGGTGAGCGAGCGCTAAGGGAGGAGGAACAATATGGGACAGAAAGTCAATCCCCACGGCCTGCGCGTGGGTGTCATTAAGGATTGGGACTCCCGCTGGTACGCCCGCAACGAGAAGGTCGGCGACCTGCTGGTCGAGGACAAGAAGATCCGCGATTACCTGAAGAAGACCCTGTATTCCGCCGGTATCCCCAAGATCGAGATCGAGCGCGACAATGCCAAGGTCCGCATCTACCTGCACTGCGCCCGTCCCGGCGTGGTCATCGGTAAGGGCGGCGCCGACATCGAGCGCCTGCGTCTCACCCTGGAGAAGATGATCGGCAAGAGCGTGGCCCTGAACATCGTCGAGGTCAAGAGCCCCGACATGAACGCTCAGCTGGTGGCCGAGAACATCGCCCAGCAGCTGGAGAAGCGCATCGGCTTCCGCCGCGCTATGAAGAACGCCATGGGCCGCGCCATGCGTATGGGCGCCCGCGGCATCAAGACCTGCTGCTCCGGCCGCCTGGGCGGCGCCGAGATCGCCCGCGTGGAGCACTATCATGACGGCACCATCCCCCTGCAGACCCTCCGCGCCGACATTGACTACGGCTTTGCCGAGGCTGCCACCACCTACGGCCGCATCGGCGTGAAGGTGTGGATCTACAAGGGCGAGGTGCTCACCCAGAGTCTGCGGACCACCCCCCGCACCCTGGACACCAAGAACTTCAAGGAGCGTTCTGACCGTCCCCGCCGCGAGCGCCGCGATGGCGAGCGCAAGGGCGGCTTCGGCGGCAATCGCCAGGGCGGCTTCAACCGCAACGGCGGCCGTCCCCAGGGCCAGGGCTTCAACCGTGGCCCTCGTCCCGCCGCTCCCGCTACCCCTAAGGAAGGAGGCTCCAACTAATGCTGCTGCCTAAGAGAGTGAAATACCGCCGCGTCCATCGCGGCCGCATGACCGGCAAGGCCCTGAAGGGCAATACCGTCACTTACGGCGAGTGGGGCCTTCAGGCCACCGAGCCCTGCTGGATCACCAGCAACCAGATCGAGGCCGCCCGTATCGCCATGACCCGTCACACCAAGCGCGGCGGTAAGGTCTGGATCAAGATCTTCCCCGACAAGCCCATTACCGAGAAGCCTGCCGAGACCCGTATGGGTTCCGGTAAGGGTTCCCCCGAGTACTGGGTGGCCGTGGTCAAGCCCGGCCGTGTGATGTTCGAGATCGCCGGCGTCTCCGAGGAGACCGCCCGCGAGGCCCTGCGTCTTGCTTCTCACAAGCTGCCTGTCAAGTGCAAGATTGTGAAGAAGGAGACCGCCGAGACCGAGAATGGTGGTGAATAATGATGAAGGCAAATGAAGTCCGCAAGATGAGCGCCGCCGAGCTGGAGACCAAGCTGGGCGACCTGAAGAAGGACCTGTTCCAGCTCCGTCTTCAGCATGCCACCAATCAGCTCGAGAATCCCGGCAAGATCGCTGAGGTCAAGAAGGATATTGCCCGAGTCAAGACCATCCTGCGCGAGCTGCAGCTCGCTGGCCGATAATGCAAGAAGGAGGAATAGAACATGGAAAACAGAACTTCTTCCCGTAAGACCAGAGTCGGCCTGGTGGTCTCCGATAAGATGGACAAGACCGTTGTGGTGGCCATCGCCGACCGTGTGGCCCACCCCCTGTACAAGAAGATCGTCAAGCGGACCTACAAGCTGAAGGCCCACGACGAGCAGAATGCCTGCGGCGTGGGCGACCGCGTCAAGGTCATGGAGACCCGCCCCCTGTCCAAGGACAAGCGTTGGCGCGTCGTTGAGATCATCGAAAAGGCGAAGTAAGGAGGTGCGGTCATGATTCAGCAGGAAACTTATCTGAAGGTCGCCGACAACACCGGCGCCAAGGAGATCAAGACCATCCGTGTGCTGGGCGGCTCCAGCCGCCGTTACGGCAACATCGGCGACGTGGTCGTGGCCTCCGTCCGTAAGGCTCAGCCCGGCGGAACCGTGAAGAAGGGCGAGGTGGTCAAGGCCGTCATCGTCCGCAGCGTGAAGGGCGTCCGCCGCGCCGACGGCAGCTATGTCCGTTTCGACGACAACGCTGCCGTCCTCATCAAGGACGACAAGAACCCCAAGGGTACCCGCATCTTTGGGCCCGTGGCCCGCGAGCTGCGCGACAAGGATTATATGAAGATCCTGTCCCTGGCTCCCGAAGTGCTGTAAGGGGGTAGGAGAAGACATGAACAAGATGAGCATCAAGAAGGACGACCTGGTCGTCGTCCTGTCCGGCAAGGACAAGGGCAAGCAGGGCAAGATCCTCACCGTCCTGCCCAAGGAGAGCAAGGTCATCGTGGAGAACGTCAACATCGTCTCCCGTCACACCAAGCCCCGCAAGCAGGGCGAAGAGGGCGGCATCATCAAGAAGGAAGCCCCCATCTACGCCTGCAAGGTGCAGCGCGTGTGCCCCAAGTGCAACAAGCCCACCCGCATCGGCCACAAGGTCGAGGGTGATAAGAAGGTCCGCATCTGTAAGAAGTGCGGCGCCGAGATCTAAGAGAGGAGGAGTCAACTATGGCTGATATGCCCAACCTGAAGAAGAAGTACCAGGAAGAAGTCGCTCCTGCTCTCATGCAGAAGTTCGGCTACAAGAGCACCATGCAGATCCCCAAACTGGACAAGATCGTGGTCAACTGCGGCTGCGGCGAGGCCCGTGACAACGCCAAGGTGCTGGAGGCCGTTGTGGGCGATCTGACCAAGATCACCGGCCAGAAGGCCATCATTACCAAGGCCAAGAAGTCCGTCGCCAACTTCAAGCTGCGCGAGGGCATGCCCATCGGCGCCAAGGTCACCCTGCGGGGCGACCGTATGTGGGAGTTCGTGGACCGCCTGTTCAACGTGGCCCTGCCCCGTGTCCGCGACTTCCGCGGCATCAACGGCAACGCCTTCGACGGCCGCGGCAACTACGCCCTGGGCATCAAGGAGCAGCTGATCTTCCCCGAGATCGAGTACGACAAGATCGACAAGATCCGCGGCATGGACATCGTGTTCTGCACCACCGCCCAGACCGACGAAGAGGCCAAGGAGCTGCTGACCCTGATCGGCGCTCCCTTCGCCCGCTAAGGAGGAGAACGAAATGGCTAAGAAATCTATGATCCTCAAGCAGCAGGCGGAGCCCAAGTTCTCCACCCGCCGCTACAACCGCTGCAAGATCTGCGGCCGCCCCCACGCCTACCTGCGTGACTACGGCGTGTGCCGTATCTGCTTCCGCGAGCTGGCTTACAAGGGCCAGATCCCCGGCGTGAAGAAGGCCTCCTGGTAATTTACCGGCCGAGCGCCTTCCGCTTCCCGGACTGAACGAGACAAACGGTATGCAACGCCCGCGCCAGACGTGCCAAACACGTCGGGCGCTTGCGTTGCGTATCGGTGCTTTTCGGCGGGGAGCTCCAACTGGGCCGCAGGTCCCATCCTTGCGGAGGAGTTCAAAAAGAAAAATTCTCCGTTTAAGAGATAAACCGGCACGATAGTGCAAGCGTGACTGTGAAAAATGGATAAGCGGACCCTTTTCCCGGGCAGACGGTAGGGCATTTCTCCAAAAGTTCGGGAATTCTTCACTTTTCCCTTTTCACAGCGGGCTTTTCACTATATAATAGTTCCTTGGCAGACGGTTAAAAGGTCGGAGCCCTGCGTAACTCCGATACCTTGCCGCCTTAACGGGCTCTCTCACGGCCCGTAACTCTAAAAGGAGGGTAAACTCATGCATATTACCGACCCCATTGCGGATATGCTGACCCGGATCCGCAACGCGAACAACGCAAAGCATGACACCGTGGACGTCCCCGCGTCCAACATGAAGAAGTCCATCGCTCAGATCCTGCTGGATGAAGGCTATATCAAGAACTTCCAGCTCATCGACGATGGCACTCAGGGCGTGATCCGCATCACCCTGAAGTACGGCGCCGGTAAGGAGAAGGTCATCTCCGGTCTGCGCCGCGTGTCCAAGCCTGGTCTGCGTGTGTACGCCGGCGCCGACGAGCTGCCCCGCGTCATCCGTGGCCTGGGTATCGCTATCGTGTCTACGTCCAAGGGCGTCATGACCGACAAGGCCGCTCGCGCTGCCCATGTCGGCGGCGAGGTCCTTGCGTTCGTGTGGTAAGAGGAGGGAGATAGAATGAGCCGAATCGGAAGAAAGCCGATCTCCATCCCCGCCGGCGTGGACGTGAAGATCGAAGGGAACGTCGTGACCGTGAAGGGCCCCAAGGGCACACTCACCCGTGCGTTCCATCCCAACATGAACATCGCGCAGGAGGGTGCTGAGATCCTCGTCACCCGTCCCAACGATGCCAAGGAGAACCGCAGCCTGCATGGCCTGACCCGCACCCTGATCCACAATATGGTGGTGGGCGTGACGGACGGCTTCAAGAAGGAACTGGACGTCAACGGCGTCGGTTACCGCGTTGCCATGGAGGGCAAGAAGCTGGTCATGAACCTGGGTTACTCCCATCAGGTCTTTATGGAAGCCCCCGAGGGCATTACCATCGAGACTCCCAGCGCCAACAAGATCGTCGTCTCCGGCGCCAGCAAGGAGCAGGTCGGTCAGTTCGCCGCTGAGGTGAGAGAGAAAAGACCCCCCGAGCCTTACAAGGGCAAGGGTATCAAATACACTGACGAGGTCATCCGCCGCAAGGAAGGCAAGACCGGCGTCAAGAAGAAATAAGGAGGTGTGCCACTATGATCAATCGTCCCAATACCAAGGCGCAGCGGCTTAAGCGCCATAAGCGTGTCCGTGCGAAAATTTCCGGCACGCCCGAGCGTCCCCGTCTCAACGTGTTCCGCAGCGAGACCAACATCTATGCCCAGATCATCGACGATGTGAACGGCAAGACTCTGGTCTCCGCTTCTTCCCTGGAGAAGGCCTTCGAGTGCGACGGCACCAAGACCGACGCCGCCAAGAAGGTGGGCCAGGTCGTGGCCGAGCGCGCCAAGGCCGCCGGCATCAGCAAGGTCGTCTTTGACCGCGGCGGCTATGTGTACCATGGCCGCGTCGCCGCTCTGGCCGAGGGCGCCCGTGAGGGCGGCCTGCAGTTCTAAGGGAGGAGGAAAAGATAAATGGCTCGTTTTGAAAGAGAACCCAGCGAGTTCACCGAGAAGCTCGTTGCTCTGAACCGTGTTTCCAAGACCGTCAAGGGCGGCCGCGTGATGAAGTTCGCCGCTCTGATGGTGGTGGGCGACGAGAAGGGCCGCGTGGGCTTTGGCACCGGCAAGGCCGCCGAGGTCCCCGAGGCCATCCGGAAGGGCATTGAGGATGCCAAGAAGAACATGGTCACCATCACCCGCTCCGGCACCACCATCCCCCACGAGGTCATCGGCGAGTTCGGCGCCGGCCGCGTGCTCCTGAAGCCCGCTGCCCCCGGTACCGGCATCATCGCCGGCGGCCCTGTCCGCGCCGTCATGGAGGCCGCCGGTATCCGTGATATCCGCGCCAAGTGCCTGCGCTCCAACAATCCGCAGAACGTGGTTTCCGCTACCTTCGAGGGCCTGAAGACCTTGCGCAGCCCCGAGGAAGTGGCCCGTGTCCGCGGCAAGAGCGTGGAAGAGATCGTAGGTTAAGGAGGGCCGACCAAAATGGCTAACATCAACATCAAGCTGGTCAAGAGCCTGAACGGCCGCCTCGCCAAGCATAAGGCGACCGCCGAGGCCCTGGGGCTGCGTAAGATCGGCGACACCACCGTACAGCCCGACAATGCCGCCACCCGCGGCAAGATCGCTCACATCGGCTACCTGCTGCAGGTCACCGAGGAAAAGTAAGGAGGTGCGCGAAATGAAACTGCATGAACTTTCTCCCGCGCCCGGCTCTGTGAAGAAGGCTTTCCGCAAGGGCCGCGGCAAGGGTTCCGGTAACGGTACCACCGCCGGCCGCGGTCAGAAGGGCCAGTGGGCCCGCTCCGGCGGCGGCGTCCGCGTGGGCTTCGAAGGCGGCCAGATGCCTCTGTCCCGTCGTCTGCCCAAGCGCGGCTTCAACAACATCTTTGCTGAGCGGCTGGAGGCCATCAACGTCTCCGCTCTCAACAAGTTTGAGGACGGCGCCACTGTTAACGTCTGCGATCTGATGGAGAAGGGTATCCTCTCCAAGTGTGAGCATGGCGTGAAGATCCTGGGCAACGGCACCCTGAACAAGAAGCTGACCGTCCGTGCCTCCGCTTTCTCCGCCTCCGCAAAGGAGAAGATCGTTGCGGCGGGTGGAAAGTACGAGGTGATCTAAGTGATTGAGACTGTACGCAACGCCTGGAAGATTCCTGAGCTGCGTAAGAAGCTCCTCTTCACTGTCTTTGCGCTGTTGATCTTCCGGCTGGGTTCCGCGGTCCCTGTTCCCTTTGTGGACGGCGGGGCTTTTGCCGCTCAGATGAATGTGATGAGCGGCACCATCTTCGGTCTGCTGGGCGCTATGAACGGCACCGCCTTTGCTAACGCCACCATTTTCGCCCTGGGCGTACAGCCCTATATCAACAGCTCCATCATCGTGCAGCTGCTGACCGTCGCCATCCCTGCTTTGGAGCGCCTCCAGAAGGAAGGCGGCGAGGAGGGACGCAAGAAGATCGCGGCCATCACCCGCTATGTCACCGTGGCCATTGCCCTGCTGCAGGGCTTCGGCTACTACACCCTGGCCAAGAATTACGGTGTGCTGGACACCACCGGTGTTCCTTCTGTGTGGGCCGCCATCGTGATCATCCTGACCTTTACCGCCGGTTCCGCCTTTGTTATGTGGCTGGGTGAGCAGATCACCGAGTCCGGCATCGGCAACGGCATTTCCATCATCCTGTTCGCCGGCATTCTGTCCCGCGTGCCCAGCATGATCCTGAGCGCGTATCAGGGCGTGGTGACCAAGACCCTGGCCGTGTGGGCCATTCCTCTCATCGTCATCGGCATGCTGATCATGGTGGTCTTCATCGTGTTCATCAACAATGCCGAGCGCCGCATCCCTGTCCAGTACGCCAAGCGCGTGGTGGGCCGGAAAATGTACGGCGGCCAGTCCAGCCATCTGCCCCTGAAGGTGAACATGACCGGCGTGCTGCCCATCATCTTCGCCCAGGCCATTGCCAGCCTGCCCGCCACCATCGCGGCTTTCACCGGCGTGACCAAGGACAGCGAGGGCTTCGGCGGTGCGTTCCTGCGGTTCTTTGACACCACCGGCGTCTTCTATATCGTGGTGTATTTCCTGCTGATCCTTGGCTTCAGCTACTTCTACTCCACGATGCAGTTCAACCCCATCGAGGTTGCCAACAACCTGAAGAAGAACGGCGGCTTCGTTCCCGGCTTCCGTCCCGGCAAGCCTACCGCTGATTTCATCCAGAAGGTCCTGGGTAAGATCACCTTCTTCGGCGCCATCTACCTGTCCATCGTGGCCATCGTGCCCATTGTGACCGGCGCTCTGCTGGGCAGCAGCGCTCTGGCCATCGGCGGCACCTCTGTCATCATCGTGGTGGGCGTGGCCCTGGAGACCGTGAAGGCTATGGAGGCCCAGATGCTCATGCGGCACTACAAGGGTTTCCTTGAGTAATTCGAGGTGTGTAAGGCTATGAAGCTGATCCTGTTGGGCGCTCCCGGCGCCGGCAAAGGAACCCAGGCTGAGATCATCAGCAAGAAGTTGGGCATCCCCACCATCTCCACCGGCAACATCCTCCGCGCCGCCGTGAAGAACGGTACCCCCGTGGGTCTGAAGGCGAAAGAGTATATGGACGCCGGCAAGCTGGTGCCCGATGAGGTCATCATCGGGATCATCCAGGAGCGGCTGGCCGCGGACGACTGCGCGGGCGGCTATATCCTGGACGGCGTGCCCCGTACCATCGCCCAGGCCGAAGCCATGGACGCCCATGGCATCCGGTTTGACTGTGTCCTCTCTCTGGAGATTGAGGACAGCGTCATTGAGGCCCGTATGACAGGCCGCCGTACTTGCCCTGCCTGCGGCGCCACCTACCACATCGTAGCCGCTCCTCCCAAGGCGGAGGGCGTGTGCGACAAGTGCGGCGGCGCGCTGGAGCAGCGCAAGGACGACCTGCCCGAGACCGTCCGGCACCGTCTGGAGGTCTATCACAAGGAGACCGAGCCTCTCAAGAGCTACTATCAGGCCAAGGGGATCCTCAAGACCGTGCCCGACAAGGGCGGTATCGAGGAGACCAACCAGGCCATTATGGAACTGCTGGGGAAGTGACTTAAATGGATATGATATCCCTTAAGTCCCCCCGTGAGATCGACCTGATGCGCAAGGCCGGGCGGATCACCGCTCAGGCCCGCGCACTGGCCGGTTCCATGGTCCGACCCGGCGTTTCTACTCTGGAGATCGACACCGCGGTGCGCAAGTTCATCGAGAGCAAGGGCGCCAAGCCCTCCTTCCTGGGCTACGGCGGGTTTCCCGGTTCCGCCTGCATCTCGATCAACGATGTGGTCATCCACGGCATCCCGGACCACCGCAGGCTCCAGGAGGGAGATATCGTCAGCATCGACGTGGGCGCCTATATCGGCGGCTTTCACGGCGACTGTGCCGCCACCTTCCCCTGCGGGACCATCAGCCCTGAGGCCCAAAGGCTCATCGACGTCACTGAGCAGAGCTTCTGGGAGGGGATCAAGATGGCCCGGACGGGTAACCGCGTGTATGACATCTCCCACGCCGTGCAGCAGTATGTGGAAGCAAACGGCTGCTCGGTAGTGCGGGACTTTGTAGGCCACGGCGTGGGCATGAAGCTCCACGAGGCGCCGGAAGTCCCGAACTTTGGCCCCGCCGGCCATGGCCCCCGGCTCCAGGCCGGCATGACCATCGCCGTGGAGCCCATGGTGTGTGCCGGTGACTGGCGCGTCAAGGTCCTGAAAGACAAGTGGACCACCGTGACGGCGGACGGAAGTCTGGCCGCGCACTATGAGAACACGATCCTCATCACCGACGGGGAGCCGGAAGTGCTCACCTGTCCCGGAGAGTAGATCCCATGTACGACTGTGTCGGTTGGATCGTTCGCTCCGCCGCCGGCCGTGACAAGGGCGGCCTCTTCTGCGTCGTCGGACAGCAGGACGGTTTCCTGCTTCTGGCGGACGGGAAGAGACGGAAATTTGCCCATCCCAAGCGCAAAAAGCTGGCCCACCTGACGGTGGAGAACCGGGGCGGTTACCTCAATCCGGTCATTCAGCGCGTGCAGATGGGAGAGCAGGTCTCCGACTGTGCACTCAGGAGGGCGCTGGCCGCTTTCCGAGAGGAAGTTTAGGAGGGTATGACGCTTTGGCAAAAGACGATATGATCGAAGTGGAGGGCGTCGTGGTTGAGTCCCTTCCCAACACCACGTTCCACGTGGACATCGGAAACGGCCACATCATTCTGGCGCATATCTCCGGGAAGCTGCGCATGAATTTCATCCGCATCCTGCCCGGTGATAAGGTCACCGTTCAGATGTCCCCCTATGATCTGACCCGGGGAAGAATCACCTGGAGATCGAAATAAGGGAAGCTGAGGCTTCCGTTTGTCCCTATCAACGACCGGCGTGGCGGGGCCTTGCCCCCACCCCCGCCGGGGCCATCAGGCTGTCAGGAGGAAACTAAAATGAAAGTTAGACCGTCCGTGAAGCCCATGTGCGAGAAGTGCAAAGTCATCAAGCGCAAGGGCAAAGTCATGGTTATCTGCGAGAATCCCAAGCATAAACAGAGACAAGGTTAATTGGAGGTGCTGAAACAGTATGGCACGTATTGCTGGCATTGATCTGCCGAAGGATAAGCGCGTTGAGATCGGCCTTACCTATATCTTTGGCATCGGGCGCACCAGCGCCAACAAGATCCTGGCCGAGACCGGTATCAACCCCGACACCCGCGTGAAGGACCTCACCGACGAGGACGAGGCCAAGCTGCGCGAGTGCATCGCGCACAACTACACTGTGGAAGGCGACCTCCGCCGCGATGTGGCGATGGACATCAAGCGCCTGACCGAGATCGGCTGCTACCGCGGCATCCGCCACCGCAAGGGTCTGCCTGTCCGCGGACAGCGCAGCAAGACCAACGCCCGTACCCGCAAGGGTCCCAAGCGCACGGTCGCCAACAAGAAGAAGTAAGGAGGGATAGAACATGGCTGCTGCAAATACCAAGGGTAAGAAAGTAATCCGCAAGCGCCGCGAGCGCAAGAACGTGGAGAAGGGCCAGGTGCATATCCGCTCCTCCTTCAACAATACTATGGTCACCGTGACCGATATGGGCGGCAACGCCCTGTCCTGGGCCTCCTCCGGCGGCCTGGGCTTCCGCGGTTCCCGTAAGTCCACCCCCTTCGCCGCCCAGACCGCCGCCGAGACTGCCGCCAAGGCTGCCATGGAGCACGGCCTGAAGACCGTTGAGGTCTACGTGAAGGGCCCCGGCGCCGGCCGTGAGGCCGCCATCCGCGCTCTGCAGGCCGTGGGTCTGGAGGTCACCCTGATCAAGGACGTGACCCCCGTTCCCCACAACGGCTGCCGTCCGCCCAAGCGCCGCCGCGTGTAAGAGTTAAGGAGGAACTAGAATATGGCTAGATATACTGGAGCAGTTTGCCGCCAGTGCCGCCGGGAGGGCCAGAAGCTCTTCCTGAAGGGCGACCGCTGCTATACCGACAAGTGCGCCATCGAGCGCCGTCCCTTCGCGCCCGGCATGCACAACCAGGGCCGCACCAAGAAGCTCTCCGAGTACGGCATGCAGCTGCGCGAGAAGCAGAAGGCCCGCCGCTACTACGGTGTGCTGGAGAGCCAGTTCTCCAAGTACTATGAGATGGCCGCCAACCGCAAGGGCGTGACCGGCGACAACCTGCTCTCCATCCTGGAGACCCGCCTGGACAACGTCATCTACCGTCTGGGCTTCGCCATGAGCCGTCCTGAGGCCCGCCAGCTGGTGCGTCACGGCCACTTCACCATCAATGGCCACCGTGTGGACATCCCCTCTTACCTGGTCAAGCCCGGCGAGGTCATTGCCCTGAAGGAGGGCAGCCGCAGCCTGGAGAAGTTCAAGGCTTCTCTGGAGGCCAACGGCTCCCGCGCCGTGCCCAAGTGGCTGGACTTCGACAAGAACAGCCTGACTGCCAAGGTGGTGGCGCTCCCCGCCCGGGACGATATCGATCTGCCCATCGAGGAGCACCTGATCGTCGAGCTGTACTCCAAGTAAGAGAGAGCGTACCCTCGATTATTGGTGAGCTGTAATACCAGGCGGCGGGCTGCCCGGCCCGCCGCTGCGAAAAGGAGGGTAACACATGGTAGAAATCGAGAAGCCGCGCATCGAATGTGTGGAGAATCCTGGTGACGGCTCCTACGGCAAGTACGTGGTCGAGCCCCTGGAGCGGGGTTACGGCACCACGCTGGGTAACTCCCTGCGCCGTATCCTGCTCTCTTCCCTGCCCGGAACCGCGGTCACGTCCATCAAGATCGCAGGTGTGCAGCACGAGTTTACCACCATCCCCGGCATCAAGGAAGATGTGACCGAGATCGTCCTCAACGTGAAGAATATCATTGCAAAGCTTCATTGCGAAGGCGTCAAGACCGTCTATATCGAGGCCAGCGGCGAGTGTGAGGTCACGGCCGGCGACATCAAGGCCGACGGTGAGGTCGAGATCCTCAACCCCGAGCTGCACATCGCCACCCTGGGCGCAGACGCCAGTCTGAACATGGAGCTCACGCTCTCTCACGGACGCGGCTATGTGCCTGCCGACCGGAACAAGCCGGCTCAGACGGTGATCGGGCTCATCCCGGTGGATTCCATCTACACCCCGGTGCGGAAGGTCAACTACACGGTGGAGAACACCCGTGTGCGTGACCTCACCGACTTCGACAAGCTGACCTTGGAAGTATGGACCAACGGTACCATTACTGCCCGGGACGCGGTCAGCCTGGGCGCCCGTATCCTCTGTGACCACTTCGTCCTCTTTACCGACCTGAGTGAGACCATGGGTTCCAAGGCCACAGTGGTAGAGAAGGCGATGGAGCCCCGGGATAAGGTGCTGGAGCTGACCATTGAGGAGCTGGACCTCTCCGTCCGTTCCTTCAACTGCCTCAAGCGCGCCAACATCAATACCGTCGAGGACTTGATCTCCAAGACTGAGGACGAGATGATGAAGGTCCGCAACCTGGGCCGCAAGTCCCTGGAAGAGGTCATCAATAAGCTGGCGATGATGGGCCTGAGCCTGGCCAGCGAGGAGAACAACTAAACCGGCGGCTGCGCCCGCCGTGCAGAGAAGCAGTCCGGGGGCATGTAACGTCCCCTCCCGGATACGCCCAGGCGATGCCGGGCCCAGAGCCCGGCGCTTCTCAGAGGAGCAAAAGCTCTTCAGGACGAATTTACACTGGATTTCGCCGCGCGAAATACCGTTAGGAGTTGACTCACATGTCCGGATATCGTAAGCTGGGCCGTCCCACCGATCAGCGTATGGCCATGCTCCGCGCCATGACCACCTACCTGCTGGAGAACGGTCAGATCAAGACCACCCTGAGCCGCGCCAAGGAAGTCGCCCCCATGGCTGAGAAGATGATCACCCTGTCCAAGAAGGCCAATCTGGCTTCCTACCGTCAGGCGCTGTCCTTCATCACCAAGGAGGACGTGGCCAAGAAGCTGTTCGACGAGATCGGCCCCAAGTATGCCGACCGCAACGGCGGTTATACCCGCATCGTGAAGATCGGGCCCCGCCGCGGCGACGCCGCCGAGATGGCGATCGTCCAGTTGGTGTAATACCGAACAAAATCCCCTGCCGGCTTGCCGGCAGGGGATTTTTGCTTTCATTGAGGGCGGGATGCTCACTGGAGCAGGATGGAGAGGAAAGTGTCCAGATCCATCCGGCTGAAGTAGTCGTTGATGGAGACTCCCTCCAGGGCGGCGCGGAGGGCGCCCTCCTCCAACGGCTGGCCGATGAGCCGCTGGGCCAGCTCGGTGCTGTCGCCGTTTCCAAAATAGTCTCCAAAGAAGGAGAGGGCAGTAATGATGCCGCCGCGGGCCACATCCATATGGATCTCCAGCTTGCCGCAGCCCTCCACCCGGCGCTCCTTGCACATCTGATAAGCGGGGGAGCGGCCGAAATTCCATTCCCAGGTGTCATAGATCTCCGCCTGGAGGGCGCGGACGGCCTCAAGATCATCTTCGGTCAGATGATAGGGCTGGAGATCATACTCCTCAAACATGAAGTCCCGCAGAGTGGCCAGAAATTCCGCGGTGCTGATGTCCTGCTTTACATAGGGCTTGATATTGGTCACGCGGCTGCGCACCGATTTGAGGCCCTTCGAGGCGATCTTGTCCCTGGAGACAGCCAGAGCCTGCCCTACCACCTCCAGATCGGAATCGAACATGAGAGTGCCGTGGTGCATGATGCGTCCCTGCTTCATATACTGGGAGTTGCCCGAGAACTTTTTGCCATCCACAGTCATGTCGTTGCGGCCGTTAATCTCGGCAGGTACGCCGATGCTGCGCAGAGCCTTTACTACCGGACGGCAGAAGGTGGAAAAGTCAAAACAGGAGGCGTCGCCCGTGTCCGCGATAAAAGTGAAATTGATGTTGCCCAGGTCATGGTAGACTGCGCCGCCGCCTGAGAGCCGGCGCACGACCTGGATATCATGCTCTTTGACATAGGCGGAGTTGATCTCGCCAATGGTGTTCTGGTGCTTGCCCACGATGATGGCATTGTCGTTCTGCCACAGCATAAAGTAGTCGTGACTCCGGTCCAGACGGTCAAAAACATATTGTTCCAGAGCCAGATTGAAATGGGGATCGTGGCTGGGACTTTCGATATAGTACATCAAGTGGGAATACCTTCTTTCAGTGAAATAGTTGTGTTGCAGCGGCAAGGGAAAGAACCTGCAGAGAAAGCCGCAGAAGCTGAACTTATGGGTCCATTTTAACACGGCGCAGTCTGATTGACAACCATATTCCGCGGCGATACAATAGCATCAGAAAAAACCAACGGGAGGGAAACCATGGAGGATATCGTTACCAGCATCAGCAAAATGAACGCCGATATCGTCACCTTTACGGCGGAGGAGCTGCGGCAGATCTATGAGGCGGCGGGGACCGCCGACCAGGACAAGCTGCGGGAGACTGCCCGGCAGCTCTTTCCCGACCGGCTGACGGCGGAAGGGATCCCTCCCATCTCCTCTTTTGAAGGGGGCGGAAGGGCCTTTCGCCACGGCGGCGGGGATTACCAGAAGCCGGCCTGGACCATTGCCAGCAAGCGCTGCCCCTGTCTGGGCATCATGGCCGACGGCACCGCCTATGTCTATTGAATTCCCTTGCTTGATAGTTCTTTTGATCCTGTTGAGATATTACCTGCTCCCCGAACGAATGGACGGCGGGGGCGGAATCAGGTAAAATGAAGAAAAACCACTGAGAGGCGGCGGAGGCATGGGGGTACGGGAGGACTGCGGCTATATCATCGGGGAGGCCATCCGGGCGGTGCAGCCTGATGCGGCGGTGCGCCGGGTGCTGGCGGAGCGGAGCTTTGGGCCTGGGCGGCTGGTGATGATAGCGGTGGGGAAGGCGGCCTGGTCCATGGCCCGGGCGGCCTGGGACTGCCTGGAGAGCCGGGTGGACGATGGCATCGTCATCACCAAGTACGGCCACAGTCGGGGCCCCATCGGTCCGCTCCGCATCCGGGAGGCGGGCCATCCGGTGCCCGACGGGAACACCTTTGCCGCCACCCGTGAGGCTCTGACTCTTACTGCGGGACTGAGAGAGGAGGACACGGTGCTCTTTCTTCTCTCCGGCGGGGGCTCGGCCCTCTTTGAGGAGCCGCTGGTCCCGCCGGAGGAGCTGCGGGACATTACAGAGCAGCTCCTGTCCAGCGGAGCGGACATTGTGGCCATGAATACCATCCGCAAGCGGCTCTCGGCGGTGAAGGGGGGCCGGTTCGCCCTCCATTGCGCCCCGGCAAGGGTGTGCGTAATCATCCTTTCCGACATCGTGGGGGATCCGCTGGACATGATCGCCTCCGGCCCGGTGAGTCCCGATTCCTCCACCGCCGCTCAGGCCCGGCAGGCGGCGGAGCGGTACGGTCTGCGGCTGTCGCCCCGGGCCCTGGCCCTGCTGGACGCCGAGACCCCCAAGGTGCTGGAGAGAGTGGAGACCCACGTCACCGGCAGCGTGCGGGAGCTGTGCCGGGCGGCGGCGCGGGCCTGCGAAGAGCGGGGCTACCGGCCGATGATCCTCACCGACAGCCTGACCTGCGAGGCCCGGCAGGCGGGCTCCTTCCTGGCAGCCATTGCCCGCTGCCACCAGGACAGCGGGGAATCCGTGGCCTTTCTGGCCGGGGGTGAGACGGTGGTCCACCTCAGAGGAACAGGGAAGGGAGGGCGCAACCAGGAGCTGGCCCTGGCCGCTGCCCTGGGCATCGACGGCCTGCGGGACACGGCAGTGTTCTCGCTTGGATCGGACGGCACCGACGGCCCTACCGACGCCGCGGGAGGGCTGGTCACGGGCGAGACGGCGGAGGCGCTGCGGGCGCTGGGGGCCGACCCCCTGGCCGCCCTGGCGGACAACGACTCCTACCACGCCCTGGAGCGGTGCGGCGGGCTCATCCGCACCGGCCCCACGGGGACCAATGTGAACGATGTGGCGGTGGTGCTCATCCGCCGCTGAAACGGAAAAGGACGCCGCGCACAGCGCGGCGTCCTTCCTTATATATAAGTAAGAGTGGGACAGGCTTTATTCGCAGCGGGCGAGCAGCTTCTCCCACTTCCGGTCCACGTACTCCTGGGCCGCCTCCAGCGTCCATTCATTGCCCGGCTTGAAGCAGTGCTTGAACCGGCCCTGGAGCTTCATAAATTCGGTGACGGGCAGCTTCTGCTTGGGCACGTAGTTGAGACTCCACTTGCCCTCCACCACCTCGTAGAGGGGCCACACGCAGGTCTCCACCGCCATCTTGCAGATCTGGGGCAGCAGCTCGGAGGAGTACTGCCAGCCCCGGGGACAGGGGGACATGACGTTGACGAAGGCGGGGCCGGGAGTGTAGATGGCCCGGTGGGCCTTCTCATGGAAGTCTTTGAAGTTGCCGATAAAGGTGGTCTGGGCCACATAGGGGATGTTGTGGGCCGCCATGATCTCGGTCAGGTCCTTCTTCTCCTGCTTTTTGCCCAGGGACACGGTGCCGGCGGGGGTGGTGGTGGCGCTGGCAAAGCGGGGAGTGGAGGAGGAGCGCTGGATGCCGGTGTTCATATAGGCCTCGTTGTCATAGCAGAAGTAGGTCATGTCGTGGCCCCGCTCCATGGCGCCTGACAGGGACTGGAAGCCGATGCCATAAGTGCCGCCGTCGCCGCCGATGGTGATGAATTTGTAGTTGTCCTGCACCTTGCCCTTGCGCCTGAGGGCGTTATAGGCGGCTTCCACGCCGCCGCAGGTGGCGCTGGCGTTCTCAAAGGCGGAGTGGATGTAGCTGTCCTCCCAGGCGGTGTAGGGATAGAGGAAGGAGGAGACCTCCAGACAGCCGGTGGCGTTGCAGATGACAGCCTTGTCCCCCTCGTCCAGGGCCCGGGTCATGGCCCGGCAGACGATGCCCGCGCCGCAGCCGGCGCACAGCCGGTGGCCGCCCACAAAACGCTCGGGCTTGTTCAGTTCGGTTTTCAAATTGTACGGCATGTTACAGCACCTCCTCTTCACTGCTGCGCTGGCCCATGTGGAGGTAACGGGGTCCGGCCTCGCCGGTTTCCGCGATCTTCAGCAGATGGCGGTAGACCTTCTCGATGTCCTCCACGGCGCAGTCCCGGCCGGCCAGGCCGTAGACCACGTCGATCATGGCCGGGCGGCGCTCCAGATCGTAGCAGGCGGAGCGGACCTCGGCGAACAGAGGGCCGCCGCAGCCGGAATTGCCCTCGCTCTTGTCCATGACGGCTACGGCCTTCACATGACTCAGGGCGGCGGCGATCTCCTCCATGGGGAAGGGACGGAACACCCGGAGCTTGATGAGGCCCGCCTTTACGCCCTGGGCGCGGAGCTGCTCAATGCAGGCCTTGGCGGTGCCGGCGGTGGAGCCGATGAGCACCAGGGCCACCTCGGCGTCCTCCATGCGGTACTCCTCAAAGAAGCCGTACTTGCGGCCGAAGGTCTTTTCAAAGTCGGCGGCCACGTCCAGAATGGCCTGCTTGGCATTCTTCATGGCCTCAGCCTGCTGGACCTTGTGTTCCATGCAGTAGGGGCAGGTGTCGTAGGGGCCCACGGCCAGGGGATGGTCCCGGCCGATGAGGGCGTGCTCAGGCTCATACTCGCCCACAAAGGCCTTGACGGCGGCGTCCTCCTCCAGCAGGATGTTCTCCACCGCATGGGAGGTGATGAAGCCATCCTGGCAGATCATGATGGGCAGGCGCACGTCGGGCCGCTCGGAGATGCGCATGGCCTGGAGGTAGTTGTCATAGGCCTCCTGGTTGTTCTCGGCGTAGATCTGGATCCAGCCGGAGTCCCGGGCGCCCATGGAGTCGGAGTGGTCGTTGTTGATGTTGATGGGGCCGGTGAGGGTGCGGTTGACGCAGGCCAGGGTGATGGGCAGCCGGGCCGAGGCGGCCACATACAGCACCTCATACATAAAGGCCAGGCCGGCGGAGGAGGTGGCGGTCACCGCCCGTGCTCCGGCGGCCGCCGCGCCCATGCAGGTGGACATGGAGGAGTGCTCACTCTCCACGGTGACGTACTCGGTGTCCACCTGGCCGTTGGCCACGTACTGGGCAAAATACTGGGGGATCTCGGTGGAGGGGGTGATGGGGAAGGCGGCAAACACGTCGGGGTTGATCTGCCGCATGGCGTAGGCGATGGCCTCGTTGCCCGAAAGGCGCTCCCGGATGCTCATGCGCGCACCTCCTGTTCCATGCGGATGGCCCCGAAGGGGCAGGCGTTGGCGCAGATGCCGCAGCCCTTGCAGTGGTCAAAGTCGAAGTCCAGACGCTTGCCGTCCCGGACGGGGATGGAGGCATCGGGACAGAAGGGGGCGCACAGCAGGCACTGTTTACACTTGTCCTGCTCCCATACCGGTACGTTGGAGCGCCACTCGCCGGTGATGGTCAGGCGGGCGGTGCCCCCCTCGTAGATCTCGCCGCCCGGCGTCAGCTCCTGCCAGGGGGAGTGTTCGCTGATATCCTTTGCGCTGCGGTTCATGCTCCGTGGACCTCCTTCATGGATTGGATGAGACAGTTCATATTGCCCTGGATGACGTGGGGCTTGGTGGCAAATTTGTGGCGAAAGGACGCCTCCATATCCGCGGTAAAGCGCTCCGGGTCCAGGATGCCGCTGACCTTCACGATGGCGGCCAGCATGGGCGTGTTGGGAAAGTAGCCGCCCAGGTGCTCCTCGGAAATTTTCCGGGCATCGATGGTGTACACCTTTCCGGTATAGCCCCGCAGCAGGGGGCGCAGGGCCTCGGCGCTCTTGGGGGAGTTGATGACGATGGCCCCCTCGGGATTCAGGCCGGCGGTAACGTCCACAGAGGAGAGGAGGGACTCGTCCACCACCACCACGTAGTCGGGGGAATAGATGTTGGAGTGGACGGTGCAGGGCACGTCGCTGATGCGGTTATAGGCGGTGATGGGGGCGCCCATGCGCTCGGGGCCGTATTCAGGGAAGCCCTGCACGTGCTTGCCCGAGGCAAAGGCCGCGTCGGCCAGCAGGAGACAGGCGGTCTTGGCGCCCTGTCCGCCCCGGCCGTGCCAGCGGATCTCGGTCATGGTCTTGCTCATTCGTTTTACCTCCTGTGACGGTGTGCAGGGAACAAAAAATGGGCTTTCGTCCCTGTAAAGGGACGAAAGCCCATGAATATGGCCTTTCGCTGTACCACCCGTTACTGCATACCAGCATATGCGTTTCCGATAACGGGGGATACCGGCAGCGTCTAATCTGCGGGAGCGTTTCGGGCTGCGATTCAGGAGTGATATTCAGGCCGGACTTCATAATACCGGATTCCCACCAGACACCGGCTCTCTGCGATCTTCCGTGCGGCCTTACTGTCTCCGTCATCATCTTTAGCGAGTTAAATCACCAAACACTATAGTAGAATGTACGGTTTTTGTCAAGCCTGTTTTTCAACAAATTTTTTGCCGGAACGGAAGAGGCGCCTTATACCCGGGCCTGTTTCTTGTTGGCGTACATGTTCTGGTCGGCCTGATACTTCCAGTCGCTGAAGGATTTGAGGGTACCGTCGGTATCTCTCAGGTAGCTCATGCCACGGGCGATGGAGAGCTTGAGGTGGCTGCTGGAGCGGTTGTGGCGGTCGATCTCCTCATCCAGCCGGGCGAACCAGAACTCCGCCGGTTCAGCGGGATCGGTAAGGACGGCGCAGAATTCATCGCCGCCGATACGGAAACAGCTGCCGGAGGGGCCGAAGGCATTCTCAATGCACTGGGCCGCGGCAAGGATGAGCTCGTCGCCTGCGTTGTGGCCGAAGTGGTCGTTGACGTATTTCAGGCGGTTCAGGTCCATGAAGTAAAGGGCGACGTTACCGTAGGTATCGGCCTTGGACTGAAGCTCGGTCATGGCCTCCTCAAAGGCCCGGCGGTTTTTCATGCCGGTCATCCGGTCCTCCCGGGCCAGGCGCTGGTAGATCTGCATCTCGGTCTTGAACTGGACGTTTTTCACCATGGTGGTGATGATGCCGCGCAGGAGCAAAAAGACAAAGACCAGAATGCCGCACTCAAAAAAGACCTCATAGTAGGGGATCTCCAGCAGCCAGTAGAACAGCAGGGCGGAGACGCCGCCCACCGCCAGCATGGCGAAGGCCAGCAGAATGGTGAAGAGCTCCTTATCCTTGCTTTCCCGGTATTCCCGCACCAGCAGGGTCCCGGCGACGATGATGCTGGCCACCAGGAGCAGGTGGGTCACAAAGAGCATGTCGATGAAATCAAAGAGGCCCAGAGCGTTCAGGATGCCCTGGATCAGGGCGTTGAGGTAGAAGCTGAGGACGCACAGGTCCAGCACCCAGTGCTTTGCCAGACCGCCGGTGTTCTGCACAAAGTGGAGCATGGGTACGGCCAGCAGCATAAAGGCGTAGAAGGAGATCACGCAGGTCAGGGGCGCAAGATAGCTCTGCGTCTGGGCTACGGACGAATCGGTAGTGCACCAGACGGCGCAGATGAACAGGAAGGAGGCCACATGGAGGAAGCGGGGGTCCCGCATCCGAACCCGCCGCAGATAGAGGGACACGCCCAGGGCACAGACGGCCAGGATGCACATGATGAACACGATGGCGAAGTTGGCGGCCGCGCCGGTATAGTGCTGCCGGGTGACGGCGCCGCTGCTGCCGATATAGACCATGGGGAGACTGAAATGCCCGCCTGCGGTGTTCTCATACCGCAGGGCCAGAACGCCGTCCGCCGTGTCGGCGGGGAGGCGGGCGTCGCAGTCCAGCTTGGACTTCATCTGGTCGTTGCGGGGGAAAAGCTCATCTGAATAACGGTAAAGGACCTGATCGTTAAAGAGAACGGTCAGATCATACTGGGCGCCCCGGGTGGTGACGGTCAGGCTGCCGTCGGCGGCAGTGAGGCTGTCATTGTAGAGCACAAGGCAGTCCCCCTCCGTCTCCACCTCCGCGGGAAGGGTGAGGGGGAGCTTTTCCCCATCCTCCAGACGATACCAGCCCTCCGAGAGCGGACGGACCTTTTCCAGCGGCGTGGCGGTCCCATGCCTGGAGAGCGTGAAGAGCAGCGTGAGCAGCATAAGGAAAACGCCCAGGAGCAAGAGAAGCTCCGCGATCAGACGGCCGGAGGCCGCGTTTCGTTTTTGATTCAGTTCTGCTCACTCCTTTCCGGGTCTTTGCCGGGACGCGGGGACGGCGGGGACGGCGGGGGCGGGCGCGGGGGATTCTTTACTATGATATCATATAAAGCATTACTATCATAAACGTTTTCCACCGTTCTGTCAAACGCAGAAAAAGCAATATTTTCGTCAAAAAACGGGCTTTTTCAGACGAAATAGGGCGAAAGGAAAAAGGCGGGGAAAAAAGACTAAAAAATGTGCACGGAAATGGAAAATGTAACCGAATCTGTGACCATTGCATGCTATACTGGGAGCCAGTAAGAGCAAAAATCGTGCATAACCTCTAAATCGTACCCCCGGATATGGATGCAGAAGGAGAATATGCACAAAAAGAGCGGGCTTTGACTTGACAAACTTGAAAAGATATGTATAATATTGGGTACCACGGGTCAGAGGAGGTTTCACCCCCTCCCGGGTACAAGTAAAAATCAGAAACTGGAAAAAAGCAAACCGCGCGAAAACGCGGGACGCAAAGCATGAAGGCTAAAGCGGCATACAGCCGCCATGCCGGTTCGGCTGCCCTGTCGTCTGTTATGGCGTCCAAGGGGCCGAAGGGCTTTTTTCCGGATGGCGCGATCGCGGACGACTGGGAACAGTCTCCGCGATTTTCTGTTTTTCGCAGAAAGCGGGGCTCCTGCCTTGAAGAAGGCAGGAAGGTCCCTGACGCATGGAAAAGAAACGAGGTGAGGGCCGGTGCCCAAAGCAATCAAGGTCATATGGAACGCGGTCACCACGCTGCTGGTGGCGGCGGTGGTACTGCTGGCGGTGCTGCTGGTGGGCGTGCGGCTCGTGGGGCTGACCCCCTTCGTGGTCCTCAGCGGCAGTATGGAGCCCACCTATCCCACCGGCGGCCTGATCTACGTCAAGTCCGTCCCGGCGGAGGAGATCAAGGTGGGCGACCCCATCACCTTCGTGATGAACGAGGATCTGCTGGTAGCCACCCACCGGGTGGTGGAGATCGACAGCGAGAACCAGCGCTTCACCACCAAGGGCGACGCCAACGACGCGGTGGACGGCTCGCCGGTCCACTTCAACAACCTCATCGGCAGGCCCGTGTTCTGCATCCCGTATCTGGGATATGTCTCCAATTTCCTCACCAACCCGCCCGGCATGTACGTGGGCTGGAGCGTCATCGGCGTGCTGCTGGTGCTCCTCTTCACCCCGGAGCTGCTGAAATGGGCGGAGAAGTCCGACCGGAAGGCCGCCGGGAAAAAGAAGGCCGCCGGCGGAGATGAACCAGGGGGAACGCCGTAAGGCATTTTAATAAACTCATCCGGTACCCGAGCGACAACCCCGCAAGCGACCCCAAAAAATTTTTTGAAAAGGAGAACCACATCATGAAGAAGAAGCTCACTATGATCGCCGCTCTGGCTCTGGCCGTCTGCATCGGCATCGGCGGCACTCTGGCTTGGCTGACCTCCCAGACCCAGGCTATCACCAACACCTTTACCGTCGGCAAGGTCGACATCACCCTTCGGGAGAAGGAAATCGGCGGGGATACCTTCCTGGACGCTAAGACCGAAGCCAAGGCTCAGACCTACAAGGTGTCTCCTGGCGTTCCTGTGGATAAGGAAGCTGATGTTATCGTCAAGGCTGACAGCGAGGATTCTTACCTGTTCGTGAAGGTTGTCAAGGGCACCAGCTTCGACGCTAATTTTGAGTACACCATCGCTGACGGCTGGACCGCCCTTACTGGAGTTGACGGCGTGTATTACCGCACCGTCAATGCTACTACCGCTGATCAGACTTTTGACGTGCTGAAGGGCAATCAGGTCGTTGTTAAGAATACCGTGACTACTCTGGACGCGAACGCCACCCTGTCCTTCCAGGCTTATGCTATCCAGAAGGCTGGTATTTCCGCTGCTGGCAGCAAGACTGCTGAGCAGGTCGCTTGGGAGACCGTTTCCGGCACCACCATCGGCGCCTAACCCCGACCACTCAAATCTCACTACTACATAGAAGAGAGGAAGCTGACTTATGAAGAAAAAGATCATGGCCGCCGCTCTGGCGATCTGCATGATGGCCACTCTGGTGGTCGGCATGTCTCTGGCTTACTTCACCGATAAGGAAGAGAAGAGCAACGTGTTCACCATCGGCAACGTCGATATTACTCTGACCGAGCCCAACTGGGATGCAAGCGGCAAGGAGGAGGCCAAGGAGGCCTATCCCGGCGAGCCTCTTGCCAAGGACCCCACCGTTGAGAACACCGGCGCGAACCCCTGCTTCGTCCGCATCAAGGTCGAGTGGGATAGCGCTGTGTGGGGCAATGTTACCCCTGAGTACCGCACTGGTTATCAGCCCAACACTCTGGGCGCGGGCTGGGTCGATGGTGGCGACGGCTATTTCTATTTCACCAAGCCTCTGTGCGTGAAGGGCACCGAGAATGATTCCTGGAATGTAGGCCTGGTCAGCAAGACCCCCGCTCTGTTTGATCAGATCGTGATCCCCACCAGCCTGACCAACAGCAATGCCCAGACCGAGTACACCGTCAAAGTTACCGCTCAGGCCATTCAGGCTCAGGGTGCCAAGGCCCCCAACTGGGCTGCCGTCAAGGGCATGACCCTGCCTGAGATTCAGGCTTGGTTCGGCCAGGAGGATTGGACTCCCGCCGAGTAATTTCCCATTTCCCAGCGGTACCGGTTAACGACAAGCTGGCGGAGGGGAGCTTTCCCCCTCCCCTCCGCCATAGGTTTTTCCCCACGGCATCCCCACCAGAAAAGACCCCCGCACATCACTTTGCAGACAACTGTGAACGCAGCGTACATAGAGCGTGAATGAGAACTGGAACGAAAGGCGGTATCAGAATGAAGAAACGGCTTGCGATGGGCGGCGTGACCGGCGCACTGCTGGCGCTGCTGGCCATCGGAACGGCGGCGTACTTCACCACCAGCCAGCATGTCACCAATGTGATCACCACCGGGACCGTTGAGATGACCCTCACCGAGACCGGTGAGGGCGAAAACATTACCGACGGCGCGGGCAATGTCACCGGCATGTCCTTCACCGGCGTGATGCCCGGCCAGGTGGTCAGCAAGGAGCCCGTCATCACCAACACCGGCAGCGAGATGTTCTACACCCGCGTCAAGGTGGATGTGTCCATTGAGCCCGCCGTGGCGGGCGCCCGGGTGGATACCGCTCTGGTGCATCCCGATATCGACGGCGAGACCTGGCTCAAGGGTTCTGACGGCTGGTATTACTACAACAGCGCCCTGGAGCCCGGCAAGAGCGTCACCCTCTTCGAGACCGTGACCTTTGACCGGAGCATGGGCAACGATTACCAGAACTGCACCGTGACCATGAACCTTCAGGCCCAGGCCGTCCAGGCCAAGAACAACCCCGTGCCCCTGACCGGCACCGTCCTGGATGTGAAGGGCTGGCCCGGTACTGTGCCCGCCCCCACCGCCACTCCCGCCCCCACGGCGTCCCCGGCGGGCGGCGGCGAATGATCCCCGCGGAAATGAGGTGTGACAAAGCATGAAAAAACGAGTTTTGGCGCTGCTGCTGTGCCTGAGCATGGCTGTCAGCCTTGCCGCGCCCGGCCTGGCCGCCGGAGTGGACGAGGAGCCGGTCACGCCCCCCGTGACCAGCGAGGAGCCGGTGGTGGAGCCTACTGTGGCCCCCACTGCGGAGCCTGCGGTTGAGCCCAGTGCCGAGCCTACTGCGGAGCCTTCTCCGGAGCCTTCTCCGGAGCCTTCTCCGGAGCCCAGCGAGGAGCCCTCTCCCGAGCCTTCCGCCGAGCCCAGCGCAGAGCCCTCTCCCGAGCCTTCCGTCGAGCCCAGCGAGGAGCCTGAGCCCAGTGAGAACCCTCTGGCCCAGTGGCAGGAGCTGCTGGAGCAGGTGCGTTCCATGGATCCCGAGGAGCTGTACGCCACCCTGCGGAGCATGGTGGACGACGAGGCCCGATCCATGCTGGAGAGCCTGCTGAGTGTAGACGTCCGTGCCGAGCTGGAGGCCTATCTGGCCGAGCTGGGCCTCACCCACCCCATGGTGGAGGAGCACTATGCCGGAGAAGAGACCACCGGCGTCTCCGTGGAGATCAATGCCCCTGTGGGCGCGTTCCCTGAGGGCACTACTGCTTCCGTAGAGCCGGTGGAGCTTCCCGCCGGCCTGGCCGCCGATGCCCTGAGCGGCAGGAGCGTGGCCTATGACATCACCTTCCGCGACGCCGACGGCAATGAGATCCAGCCCGCCGAGGGCTATACCGTCAGCGTGTCCTTCCAGGTGGGCCGGGACAGCGGCCTGCTGGACGCTGAGCAGCTCCAGGTCTACCACCTGGAGGAGGACGCCGACGGCCAGGTGACTGCCCAGCCCGTGGGCGACCCCGTGGACGTGGATGCCTCCGCCGATACCCAGGAGATCGCCGTGGAGGCCGAGAGCTTCTCCATTTATGTGGTGAACAATGGTACACCTACCGGTGCTCCACTTTCCAACGTTACTAAGACGCTGACGGTGGACGTCAATATTGGAGATCAGCTCAGTTTTTACAGTGATAATGCTACAACTACAGAGACGATTCGGGGACAAACAACCCCTAAAGCAGACTGGTCCAGCAGCGACGAGGGAGTCGCAACGATCAGCAATAAAAATGGCCAGTATGTAGACCTAATCGTCCAGGGTGCAGGAACAACTACGGTAACATATACCTATTACACTAAAGAAGGTTATTTCTACCAGCGGTTTGTGGATCATACAGAGAGCTTTACCCTGACAATCAACGAAGCCCCGCCTGTGATCGACTATCCGGAACTTTACATCGTCAACCAGATCCCGCAGAACGGCTGCTTTGTGCCGGTGTTTAACGAGGAGAAAGTGACGATCCCTGAGGGGGCCACGGTCGAGTACACCTGGTACAAGAATGAGTCCCTGAGCGGCGGCGCCTACAGCGAGGTGACCGGCGATGGCATCGCTGAGGCTTACGCCGGAGATACAAACGGCGTCAACGTGGCGGTGGACGACGGAGGCAAGTGCTGGTACTATGTGACCGCCACTGTGACCAACACTGACGGCACTGAGTTCGGGACCTATACCTCCGATCCCATGTGGGTGCCCTACTCCAACAAGCTGGAGAACGGCGACTTTGAGGTACCGGCAGGGACGAAAGCCGGAGGTTGGGCAATCAGCCAGACGGATTCGAAGTATATCACCACCCCGGAAAATGTAAATAATAACACGGCAGTGTGGTGGAAGACCACCGGCCCGGGCAGCGGCGATAAAGCGGGGATGGATATTGAGCTGATCCGTGTTGCGGGCAACGGTACTGTGGTTGGCGGCTTTTATACTGCTACGGCCGCGAAGAACATGCAGTTTGCCGAGCTCAATGCCGAGGCCTATGGAACCCTGTATCAGGACGTGCTGACCGCCCCCGGCTCCGAGCTGAACTGGAGCCTTTCCCATCGCGGCCGCTGGGGCGACGATACCATGTGTGTCATCATCATGCCGGCCTCTACAGCGGAAGCGCTGAACATTACGACCCAGACTCAGATAGATGCTATCATTGCCAACCCGTCCCAATATGGTGACAATGTCTTTGTCTCCGATCCTATGACGGATGGCAACACTGCCTGGAGAAGCTACAGCAGCAGCAGCCCATACCAGGTGGCAGAGGGCCAGTACCTGACCCGGTTCTTCTTTGCCCACGTTGAGGCAAAGGATAACCTTGCAAGCGAAACGATTACCAAAAAATTGAAGGGCACTGTTGGCAACCTGGTGGATGCGGTCAGCTTCTCCGATGAGATGACCTATACTATCGAGTACTATCTGGACGGTGTAATTCAGTCGCAGCATACGGAGACTGGCATGGCAAAGCCTTATACGCTGATTACTGCCGGGAATACGGATAAGTACAGCGGTTATGCGTTTGAGAAGAGCGAACTGAACGGCACGGACTATGGCGCCACCTCTATGCGCCTCCCCAAGTCGGGCACTGTGCTGAAGATCTATTACGTTACCAGCGGTATCTCGGTCACCAAGGTCGTGGATCTGCCGGACGGTCTCTCGGATGCCCAGATCGCTGGGCTTCTGGCAGACTATCAGATCACTTTCAGCCTGTATGAGGGCACAGACACCACTGTACCCCCTGTTGCCACCGCTACTGTGACGGTGGGGGCCAGCGGCAGCGGAACGGCCATGTTCATGGCGGGCGGAGATAAGTTTGATCCCCAACCCAAAACGCTTTATACCATCGTGGAGGGTACTGCTCCCGCTGCTCTGTATGACACTACCACGGATACCTACTACGATCTGTCCGCTTCGTCCAGCGCACAGGAGCAGACGGTGACTACCGCACCCAACTCCGCGTCCGCTTCCTTTACCAACGTTTACACCGAGCGGCCCAAGAAGGGTAATCTGGTCATTGAAAAGACAGTGACCGGTACCGATGTACCCGAGCAGAGCTTTGTGTTCACCGTGAGCGGCAACGACTTCTCCATGACGGTGGTACTCACCCCTGACGATTTCAAGACCGTGAGCGGCAACATGACAGCCAGCGTGACCATTTACGACCTGCCCGCCGGCAGCTATACCGTCACTGAGGATACCAATTGGTCCTGGAAGTACAACGCCAGCGATGCCAGCAAGAATGCCACCATCGCCGGCGGCACTGAGACTGTCACCTTCACCAACACCCGCAACACTTCCAACTGGCTGGGCGGCAGCGCCGTGGCTGAGAACGTGTTCGAAACGGTGACGGGCAGCGCGAGCACCCGGAGCATCAACACCGACGCGCTGGTGCCCGACAAGCCCACCGTGGTGGATGACGGCCCGGCGGACGACAACGAGAAGGGAGGGCTCGAGAACAATGAGGAATAAGTATCAAGGAAAGCGGGCCCTCTCCCGCTGGCCCAAGGGCACGGCCGCGGCCCTTGCCCTGCTGCTCACCGCCGCTGTGGCGGTGGGCGGCACCCTGGCGTGGATCACCGCTCACACCGAGCCCATCGTCAACACCTTTGAGGTGGGCAGCATCGTGCCTGGGATCACGGAAGAATTCGACAACACGACCAAGAGCGACGTCAAGGTGACCAATACCGGCTCCGTCCCCGCCTATGTGCGGGTAGCGCTGGTCTACTCCTGGCGCGATGGCGCAACGGCCGGTAAAAATCCGGCCGACACCGGTGCCATCGTGGGTGAGCCGGTGACTGATGCGGATCTGACCATCGATTGGGGCGATTCCACCAATTGGGTGAAAGGCTCTGACGGCTACTGGTATTACAAGCTGCCCGTGGCCGCTGGCAGCCCTACGTCTAATCTGATCGACTCTCTGACCGTTAGCGCTGCGTCCGAGAACGGCAAGCTCTACAACCTGGACTTGCAGATTCTGGTGGACGCCATCCAGGCCGAGCCTGACAGCGCGGTAGAAAGCGTGTGGCCGGTGACGGTCAATACCGATTTGAACGGCGTCAAGACGCTGTCCGCGAATCCTTAAGGGGAGGTGACATGCTATGAAGAAGACCAAACTGCGCGGTCTGCTGGCGGGAGCGCTGGCGGCGGCGGTGATGGTGGGCGTCGTGGCGGTCACCGCCCTGGCGGATGACGGCACTCCCACTGTGACCTTTGACTACGGCCAGAAAAAGTTCGTGGTCACCAACTGCACCGCTTTTGCCGATGAACACGGCCACAAGTATCCCAACCTGTTCCAGGAGATGCAGAGCATCATGCCCGGTGACGAGGTGGAGCAGAAGATCCGGGTGGACGTGACCAATGTGGGCTCCGGCTCCGCCATTATCACCCTGAAAATGGAGCGGGCCGAGGATGACAATGTCACGGCCCAGGAGATCGCGGACTATGAGACGCTGCTCCAAAATGCCGAGTTCACTGTGACCAACGAGAAAAACGGTGAAGCGCTTACCGGCAAGTTGGGCGAGGGCGTCGAGCTGGGCCGCCTGTACGCCGGCGACAGCGTGGATCTGAACGTGAAGCTCTCCCTGCCCATCGAGGCGGGCAATGAGCTCCAGGGCCTGCAGGCCGCTGTGGGCTGGGTGTTCACCGCGGAGTATATCCCCGGCGGCGGCGGGACGGTCATTCCCGAGCCCTCCACGCCTCTGGGTCCCCCGGAGCTGGATACCAGCGAGCACTTTGCCTACATCGTGGGCCGTTATGACGGTCTGGTCCATCCCGAGGCCGAGATCACCCGCGCCGAGGTGGCCACTATCTTCTTCCGCCTGCTGACGGAGGAGTCCCGCAACCAGTTCTGGGCCACTACCAACCCCTATAACGATGTGCCTGAGTCCGCCTGGTTCAACAAGGCGGTCTCCACTCTGACCAACGCAGGCATCATTTACGGCAAGCCCGGCGGAAACTTTGATCCCGACGCGCCCATCACCCGCGCCGAGTTTGCGGCCATTGCGGTGCGCTTCTTCGGCGGCGACTACAGCGGCGAGGATCAGTTCAGCGACATCACCGGCCACTGGGCCAGTGCCGACATCAACAAGGCCGTGGTCAATAACCTGGTCAGCGGCTACCCCGACGGCACCTTCCGTCCGGACAACAATATCGTCCGCTCGGAGGCCATCTCCATTGTCAACCGTGTCCTCAACCGCAAGCCTGATGCAGACCACCTGCTGGACGGCATGAAGACCTGGCCCGACAACATGGACACCTCTGCCTGGTATTATGCCGATATGCAGGAGGCCACCAACTCCCATAACTATGACCTGAGCGTGCCGGATGAGGACGGCTCTGTCTACGAGATCTGGTTCGAACTGCTGCCCATCCGCGATTGGGTCACCCTGGAGCGTGCCTGGACTGACTCCAACCAGTCCGTGAACCCCGGCGAAGTGATCTCCTCCAAGACCAATACGGAAGTCAAGTAAGCTCAACATCTCTACGGAAGGCGCTCCCCTGCGGAGCGCTTTCCGTTCCAAAACAGCGAATGGCAGGAAAGGAAGGGAGACCAATGAAGGAATCCCAGGGCAAAAACACCTTCTCCGTGGAGATCCGGGAAACCCGGAATCAGAGCTGGCAAGGTACGCTGAGCTGCTTTGACACTGAGCAGGAGCTGCCTTTCCGCAGTGCGCTGGAGCTGATCCGGCTCATTGACAGCAGGGTAAAAAGCGACGATACAGTCAATCAATAGACACGGAGCAAAAATCCTCCCGCTGCATACTGGCAGCGGGAGGATTTTTTGGACATGAGAGCATGCATAGCTCCCGTCATGCCGGGTTTAGACAGCAAGAGGGACATTGCCAAGCGGATCGATGTGCAATATCTTGCAGTTAACTTTTCAGTATGAAGGATTAAGAAGTGATGTATGAAAGAAAAACGGCGGTAAGAAATAAAAAAGCGAAACAGGTGGACAAAATTCTATGTTAATTCTTTCGCAAAAGCTCTTTACATTTAGAAAAAATACGGTAGAATAATATAATGTACCATCCAAACGGTGGAACGGTAATGACCACCGACTTGCAAAAGCCGTAGATTGATAGAGGGAGTGAGTACCCGCGATGAAACTGAACATTACCGAGACGGTCCTGCGAGACGCAAACCAGTCGCTGATGGCGACCCGGCTGCCCATGGCGGATTTTGAGGGGATCCTGGACACCATGGATAAGGCCGGGTACTACTCCGTGGAGTGCTGGGGCGGAGCCACATTCGACTCCTGCCTGCGCTACCTGGGGGAAGATCCCTGGGAGCGGCTGCGCACCATTCGGTCCCACATGAAGAATACCCGGCTGCAAATGCTGCTCCGGGGCCAGAACCTGCTGGGCTACAAGCATTATCACGATGATGTGGTGGAGAAGTTTGTGGAACTCTCCATCAAAAACGGCATCGACATCATCCGTATTTTCGATGCGCTCAACGATTTCCGCAACATCAAGACCGCTCTGGAGGCAACCAAGAAGTACGCCAACGAGCGCACGGTCGCCTCCGGCTGCATCTCCTATACGCAGAGCCCGGTCCATACGGTGCAGAAGTACGTGGAGATGTGCAAGGAGCTCAAGACCATGGGCTTCGATACCATCTGCCTGAAGGACATGGCCGGAACCATGAGCCCCTTTGAGGCTGAGAGCCTCATCAAGGGCATCAAGGACGGCGTGGGCGATATGCCTATCGTCCTCCACACCCACTGCACCACCGGCATGGCCTACATGACCATCGTCAAGGCCATCGAGTCCGGCGTGGATGTGATCGACACCGCTACCTCCTGCTTCTCCAACGGCACCAGCCAGCCCGCCACCGAGACCTTGTTCTATGCCCTCCAGCAGTATGGCTGCGAGACCGGTCTGAATGAGGATGCGATCAACAAGGTCAATGACTTCTTCAAGCCTGTGAAGCAGAAATACATCGATAATGGCACCCTGTCCCCCAAGAGCATGGGCACCGACGCCCAGGCTCTGGTCTACAAGGTCCCCGGCGGTATGCTCTCCAACATGATCGCCAACCTGAAGGACATGAACGCCATGGATAAGTTCGACGAGGCCCTGGCTGAGATCCCCTCTGTCCGCAAGGACATGGGCTATCCTCCCCTGGTGACCCCTCTGTCTCAGATGGTGGGCAACCAGGCGGTGGTGAACGTGCTCATGGGAGAGCGCTATAAGCAGATCTCCACCGAGGTGAAGAACTACTTCAAGGGTGAGTACGGCATTGCCCCCGGCCCCGTCAGCAAGGAGCTGGAGGAGAAGATCCTGGGCGAGGGCGGCAAGCCCATTGACTGCCGCATCGAGGACGCAAAGCGCACCGGCGAGGAGTTTGCCAAGGCCAGAGAGGCCCTGGGCGACCTGTGCCGCAGCGAGGAGGACATGATGAGCTACATCTGCTTCCCCGACCAGGCCATGAAGTTCCTCCAGGACCGGAAGGCCAAGGAGGAGAATATCGCCACCTACACCATTGAGGAAGCGTAAGGGGGCCGGGAGATGAGAATGCCTTTCACCGACGCGGTGATCACCGCGATCCTGGGCTATGGAGTGGTCTTTTTCGGCCTGGTGCTGCTCATGTGCGCCATCGCCATCATGGGCAAGGTCATGACGGCCCAAAAGTCTGCCCCTGCGCCTGCGGCCGCTCCGGCCCCCGCTCCCGCCCCCAAGGCGGAGCTGCCCGCCGCCCCCGGCTCCGCCGGAGAGGTGAAGCTCTACGATGTGCCCGACCGGGACGCCGCCATGATCATGGCCATCGTGGCCGATAAAATGGGCAAGCCCCTGAACGAGCTGCGCTTCAAGTCCATCAAGGAGGTCAAGTGAAATGAAATATAAAGTGACCCTGAATGGCCGCACCTACGAGGTGGAGGTGGAGGCCGGAAAGGCTATGCTGGTGGACGAGTACGAGGCCTATGCCCCGGCCCCTGCCGCCGCTCCCGCCCCTGCTGCCGCCGCCCCCGCCGCTGCTCCCGCCCCTGCCGCCGCTGCCGTCACCGCCGCCGGCGAGACGGTGAACGCCCCCATGCCCGGCACCGTGCTCCGGGTGGAGGTAGCCCAGGGCGCCGCCGTCAAGGCGGGCCAGCTGCTGGTGGTGCTGGAGGCCATGAAGATGGAGAACGAGATCCTCTCCCCCAAGGATGGCACCGTGGCCCAGATCGTGGCCCCCAAGGGCAGCACTGTGGAGACTGGTTCCCCCCTGATCGTGCTGGCGTAAGGGAGGGGGTTCTGCATGGATATTTTAGGGACTCTGGGAGGGCTGGTACAGGACTCCGGCTTTGCCGGATTCTTCGCCGCAGGCGGCTGGAAGAACCTTATCATGATCGCCGTGGCCTGCGTGCTGCTCTACCTGGGCATTCACAAGAAGTTTGAGCCGCTGCTGCTGGTGGGCATCGCCTTCGGCGCCCTGCTCACCAACATCCCCGGCGGCGGGCTGTACCACATGGAGATGTGGGACGCCTATATCTACAACGCTCCCTATGACGCCGCCAACCAGATATGTATGTATAACGTGGAAGAGGATCGGGTCATGACGGAGGAGGAGTATATCAATGCTCTGCTGGCCTCTGTGGGCTATGATGATAACGGCGCTACGGTCCAGGAACGGGCCTCCACCGCTCTTGGGCTAATGGAGGAGGGCAAGCTCAAGGAGCCCGATATCATCGAGGAGGTATCCTTCACCGATATCGCTCACCATGGCGGCCTGCTGGATGTGCTGTATATCGGCGTGAAAGCGGGCGTCTATCCCTGCCTGATCTTCATCGGCATCGGCGCCATGACCGATTTCGGCCCGCTGATCGCAAGACCCTCGTCCCTGCTGTTGGGGGCGGCCGCCCAGCTGGGCGTGTTCCTGGCCTTCTTTGCGGCCGTCTGCTTGGGCTTTAGCGGCCCGGAGGCGGGTTCTATCGGCATCATCGGCGGCGCAGACGGGCCTACGGCCATTTTGACGACGTCATTGCTGGCGCCGCACCTCCTTGGCCCCATCGCCATCGCGGCCTACTCCTATATGGCGCTCATCCCCATGATCCAGAAACCCCTCATGCGGGCGCTGACCACCGAGAAGGAACGGAAGGTGAAGATGGAGCAGGCCCGGGCTGTGTCCAAGACCGAGAAGATTATCTTCCCCATCGTGGTGGCCGTCTTCGTGATCCTGCTGATTCCCTCCACCGCCCCCCTCATCGGCTGCCTCATGTTCGGCAACCTGCTGAAGGAGACCGGCGTCACCGACCGCCTCAGCGATACTGCTCAGAACGCCCTGATGAACATCGTGACCCTGTTCCTGGGCATCAGCGTAGGCGCTACTACCGTGGCCTCCCGGTTCCTGTCTCTTGAGACCATCAAGATCGTGGTGCTGGGCGTGATCGCCTTCATGTTCTCCACCGTGGGCGGCCTGCTGGTGGGTAAGCTCATGTATAAGCTCTCCGGCGGAAAGGTCAACCCCCTCATCGGCTCGGCCGGCGTGTCCGCTGTTCCCATGGCGGCCCGGGTCAGCCAGCAGGTTGGCCAGGAGGCCGATCCCTCCAACTTCCTGCTGATGCACGCCATGGGCCCCAACGTGGCCGGCGTTATCGGCTCCGCCATCGCCGCAGGTTTCCTGATCAAGGTGTTCGGCTGATTTTCCCCGCTTCCTGCACCCCCCGGGATCTCCGGGGGGTGTTTTTTGCCCTGAGAGGTCGAAATGAAGCAAGTGATTGATTACAATTCGGAAGAATTGAAGTATAATATATAAAGGTTGATTGTAAAATCAAGTTGGACACTTGAGTAAAAAATCCATAGTGATTTCTCTCCCCGTGGTAGAATGAAGTTACCACACAACTTCTACAGAGGGAGGGCAATCACTA